>NZ_JBJGXI010000004.1:0-157957 GCF_045635475.1 Radiobacillus sp. PE A8.2
ATTCAAAAGAGGGAGTTAATAGGCTTTTATAAAAAACTCCCACAAATACTTGACTCAATCGTCCATAGACTATGATTGGATTAAGCGCGTGATTTCTGTTAAAATATATCTCACGGAGCAAGAGGAGGACGCACGTATGCCAAAAGGTCAAGGCAAAACAATTGCCCAAAATAAAAAAGCAAATCATGATTATTTAATAGAAGAAACTTTTGAAGCGGGTCTCGTTTTACAAGGCACAGAAATCAAATCGATTCGTGCCGGAAGAGTAAACTTAAAAGATAGCTTTGCGCGAATTGATGGACGGGGAGAGGTCTGGTTATCAAATTTGCATATTTCACCATACGAGCAGGGTAACCGATTTAACCATGATCCAACCCGCTCAAGAAAGTTACTGCTTCACCGAAAACAAATCGATAAATTATTCGGTGAAACACAACAACAAGGTTATTCATTAGTACCATTAAAGATTTATATTAAAAATGGTGTAGCGAAAGTCTTAATTGGACTCGGTAAAGGGAAAAAGAAATACGATAAACGAGAAGATTTGAAACAAAAGCAAGCGAAGCGTGATATGGATCGTGCGATAAAAGATCGGATGAATAGCTAGAAAGTATTGAGTAGTCCTAGTTCAGCGCTAAATCGAAGCGAGCACTTGTGCTTTTCGTATCATTATGCTATAATGAAATTCGTCGCTCATCGCGACAACACAATTAAATAATAATGTGCTTGATATATACTCCCGTATTACCCAATGAATTTTTTATATCATGGGGACGTTACGGATTCGACAGGGGTAGGTCGAGCTCAGGTTGCGTGCCGAGGTTACGACTCGTTAAACGTTAACGCCAATATAACTGGCAAAACAAACAATTACTCTTTAGCAGCTGCGTAAGTAGCACTAAAGGATCCTTCCTACCATCACCCATGTGGTAGATAGAAGGGTCTCAACTTATAGTGGGTTACGCTGACGTTCTCCGCCTGGGGATGTTCAGAAGAGACTAATCAGGCTAGCTGTTAGGAAGCCTGTTGGTAGGCCGAATAATATGCGAATGATAATATACCGACTACGCATGTAGAAGCCTGAGTGCCGATATCCTTGGACGTGGGTTCGATTAGTAATTAGTCGCCTTGCTTGGTAACAAGTAAGTGATAATTCGGCTTTATCGGTGAAACCTAAGTCACTTCTAGTGATATGGCAATACCGAGCGGTGTGTGGAGAGATCCAACAGCCGTGTATCGACTTATAGGCTGCCCTTTGGGTAGTACTAGGATGCGAAATCTTACCTTAACGGTAAAAATCACATTTCGCATAAGACGCCGAAGAACCTAACGATTACTACAGGTTCAAGATATAGTCAGTGCCATGACGAAAGCATGGAACAGCACGTCCCACCGTCTCCACCAATACATAGTTGGTGGTTTTTTTGTGTTTAAAATCTGTGTCCTAAAAGATAAGCGCTTAGTTTGGCTCTGCTCTTTCGCTCCCTTGCCAGAGCAAGTACAAGCGAACGGTACACATGTTTCACTCTATCTTCTTACTATTCTCTTTAATAATAGCAACCAACTCTTTAAACGAATACCTATTATTTACAACATTAACAGTAAAGTCAGCTTGTTTTTTCTGGCTATTCATTTCAAAGTCGTACCCATTATAATACAAAAATTGTGTTAGAGATAAGAAAGCTGTACGTTTGTTTGCATTATGAAATGCGTGGTTTTGTGCAATAGACTCTAATAGTGCCGCAGATTTTTCAAAAACCGTCGAATATGCGTCACTTGCAGCTGCTGACTGTTGTGGCCGGTTGATTGCTGAATCTAATAGATCAGGAGATTTAATACCATTCTGCTCGCCTGGGCTAAATCGCTCAATTATATACTGATTAATAGCCGCAACTTCCACATATGTTAAGTAACGCATCTATCTGTCCACTAAATCTTTTATTGTTTTTTCGTGCTTCTTTGTGTTGCGTTCTAACACTTCAAAAAAATCAGGACTTAACCCTTTTGGTAACTTAACATCTTTCTTCTTCTGTATAACAATTTCTCCATCCTTTAATTCCATTTGAACATTATCTCCATAAGAAATTCCAGCTTCCTGAAGAAATTCTTTAGGAAAAGTAATCCCATAGCTGTTCCCAATTTTAGTCACTTTTCTTTCATATTTATTATTCATGTTATTGTCTCCTTATAAAAGTGTTATAACTATTATAACATGACTGAAGCGTTATAACAGTAAAACGGACAGTGACAGGTACTCCCTACTACACATAGGTTCTTACTGGAAAAAATCGTGAAAGTGAACTAAATTTAGGAAAGAATCTGAGTGGTGCTAATGTTGGTTTAGTTGTTGACTCACATAAATGGCTTTATTCATTCTTTAACCGCAATCACATTGCTTTGTGAATGATACGATTCCTCATTATTCTTCTAAGATGTCAATCGTCTTAGCACCTTGCTGCGGAGGATTTGACATCAATTTGTCTTGTTTTTCATCGTATGCTACTTTTACTTTTTGGCCGATCTCATATTTATCCACTTCGCTTTCATCAATAAAAAACCATGAACTGTCGTGAAGTTGTGCTATCTCTCCGATCTCTTGTTGTGTTTTTACTATCACCGCTTCTTTTGTAATGTTTGTGATTACAAGTGTGAAACGAGGTTCCTGACCCTCCGTTCCCCATTGGAAAATGAGTCTATTGATGATCTTGAATTTACACCTTTACCAGCAGAGTAATTAGCGTATCACAATGATACTAAGCGAGAATGCCTCCTTTTCATTGACAGATGCAAAATCTGGATAGTATAAAGGGGGGATTTTTTATGTTCAAAATACATTTCCACCTATATTAGTCAATTTCATAATACTGATTTTTAGCTATCTGCACCCACAGATAGTTGGATTTAACCGTCTCCGAAGTATATATGGATGCAGATAGCTGTGAAAGGTAATTATGAAATTGACTCACATAAATAGATTTCTTCTATCTTTAACCGCAATCTCATAGTTTTGGGAATAACACGATTCCTCATTATTCTTTTAAGATGTCAACCTTCTTAGAACCTTGCTGCGGAGGGTCTGACATCAATTTGTCTTGTTTTTCATCGTATGCTACTTTTACTTTTTGGCCGATCTCATATTTATCCACTTCGCTTTCATCAATAAAAAACCATGAACTGTCGTGAAGTTGTGCTATCTCTCCGATCTCTTGTTGTGTTTTTCCTATCACCGCTTCTTTTGTAATGTTTGGGATTACAAGTATTTTGGGAGGGTATCCAGCTTCACTAATAATTCCCCCTATATATCCAGTCATCTGATCAAATATATCTGATGTATCCACAGCTATTCCTGATGTATCAACTTTTACCACCTTCGTCGTATTCACGTTATTGCCAAAAATCCCTGATGATCTGTGAATATATACGAGATACATGTCCTCTGTTGGGTCAAAATCTTCACTTTTATTAAAATACATCCTTAGCTTGTATGTTCCTGCTTCTTCTGGAGTGAAAAATCCAATAAAGCCAGAATAGGGGTATTTTTCAACGTTTTTATCAAGTATGTTTATACGCTTTAATGCTTTTACAACTATTTGTTCATCTATACCACCTGTTCCAATACTAGTTGGAATATAATAACCATCATCTTCTTGATCGGTGAAAGTCATCCCAAATAAGCCTTTCATAACAGGATAAGTGATGTTATTTCCTTGCCCTTTTTTAACTGTAACCTCCAACATATAGTCTTTATAATCCAAATCGTCATTTGTATTCACTGTCAGGGCAGCATCAATCGAAACATTAGGCAAATTATCTAAATTTCCTGTAGTGGGATCTTGATCGATAAAGAACATTACTGAAAATAGAAGCGCCGCAACTATTGCTCCACTAGCAACAACTAGACGGGTGAACCATCGCTTACCCGGTGTATTATTTTCTTCAGTAGCAATCCGTTGCATAACTACTTGTTTGCTCTTTCGTTTTTGTTCGTCATTGAGTGTAGGTTTTTTCGTTTCTGCAAGTAATTTATCCATGTAATCACGATTCATTCGACTCACCTCCCAGCGCAGTTTTAAGTGCTTTTTTGGCCCGATGATAGGTTAGGCGCACCTTACTTTCCTTCCATCCAAGAATATACGCAGTCTCACTAACAGATAATTCTTTTAGCCCCTTTAAAATAAGGACATCCCGGTATCGAGGATTTAACGTATGGATAGCATGATATAACGAGTGGTTTAATTCCTGACTGACGAGAATGTGCTCGGGTCCTTCCTGATGATCTAGTTCCTTTTCATATTTATACGATGGAAAGAAAAGCTGCTTCCTGTTCCTTTGTCGAATTGTATCAATCGCAATATTTCTTGCAATACTTAATAACCAGCTTTTCGGTTTTGCATTTTCTTGGTAGGAATGTAGAGCACGATAAGCACGGATAAAAACCTCTTGCACTAAGTCCTCTGCTTCCAAATAGCCAATGCGATACACGAGAAAATGATATATATCCTCACTGTAAGCATCAAACCAATCTGCAATTATTTGCTTCTGCTCCATGGGGTAACTCCTCAACTTGGAATTTAGTTCCTCTACTATATAAAACGAATCATATCACGATTTATTGCAGTTATTTTTATTTTTTTTTTAAAAGTGGAACAAGGAACCTGACCCTCTGTGCCACGAGGTGTTCCACCGCTGTCGGAAAATTGTAGTTGACAGTTTTTGTGTATTAACCATATAATACACTTATACAAAGTGTATGAACTACTTAATACACACACTTTTAAAAATGAGGGGTTTCCATGAATGTAAAGCTGAATAACCGTGATCCGGTTTATTTGCAAATTGTTCGGTATTTTAAGGAACAAATCGCTATTGGTGAGTTGCAGCCTGGTGAGGAAATACCATCGAGACGAGAGTTGGCAAATAGGATGAAGATAAATCCTAATACTGCGCAACGAGCATATAAGGAAATGGAGGAACAGGGATTGATCTATACGGAGAAAAATCATCCAAGTACAATTACTACTGACAAAATCACGTTGGGTAAGGTGAGAGATGAGCTATTAGTTGAAGCAGTAAATTTGTTTGTGACATCTGTTCGTTCCATCAATGTACCAGTTGATGAACTACTTGAACTGGTTAGAGAAAAGTACACAGATAACCGTGACGGGGAGGCGTAAAATATGATTGAAGTAAAAGAGATTGAAAAGAAATATGGACGGAAAAAAATATTAAAAGGTGTGTCCTTTACTGCTAACAAAGGTGAAATCACTTGTTTAATTGGGATAAACGGTGTGGGGAAGACGACGATTTTAAACGCGATTATGGCGCTTACGCCAATAAATAAAGGACAGATTTTAATAGATGGAGAAGTCCTCAAGGAAAAAACATTTGAGAAAATCACGTTTATTCCTGATGCGATTACGATGCTTCCGCAAATGACAATAGCAGAGGCGATGGAGTTCATGAACGACTTTTATACGTGTTGGAATCAGGAACGTGCAACAGAATTGCTAGGTTTCTTTAAATTAAAGCAAGAGGAGCGAATTTCTTCTTTATCAAAAGGAAATACAGCGAAGGTTAATCTGTTACTCGGATTAGCACTTGATGTTGACTATGTGTTAATGGATGAACCATTTTCAGGAATTGATATGTTCAGTCGCGAGGAAATCGCCAATGTGTTCACTAGTCACTTAATCGAGAATCGTGGCGTGATTATTACAACACATGAAATCGGTGATATAGAACATTTAATTGATAAGGTTGTCCTACTAGATGATGGCATGGTGACGAAGGAATTCAATGCGGAAGAAGCGCGCGAGAATGAAGGCAAATCTGTCATTGATGTGATGAGAGAGGTGTATAAGAAATGAAAAATTACCTAAAGCTTGTAAACTTTGAAGTGAATCGGGTAGTGAAGCTATTTGTAGTTTTATTAGGAATAACGTTTGTCGTACAAATTGCAGGCGTGATCCTTCAGGCAAGAAAGTATTTAAACGCGGCGAACCAACAAATCTATCAAGAAATGGTAACACAAGCCGAGTTTATCGAAATGACTGGGCAGTTGAGTTTTTTGCACGTAGGAAGAAGTTTATGGTTTCTAGGGCCAATCGCGATATGTGTTGCTGGCGTAGGGTTTTATATCTTTTTGATTTGGTATCGTGATTGGGTTGGTAAAAATACCTTTATCTACCGATTATTAATGCTACCAACTACAAGATTGAATGTCTTTTATGCAAAAATGACTACGATCCTTGTCATGACATTTGGTTTAGTTGCCTTCCAACTTATTTTCTTGCCAATCGAAATGATGATTTTAAAAGGCATGGTACCGAGTGAATTTTTAAAAGAAATGGGTTTCATAGAGGTTGTGAATAGCGTGCCTCGATTGAGCATGATAATTCCAAATAATCTTCTGCAACTCATTTTATCTTACGGCGCAGGTTTGTTAGTTGTTAGTATTCTATTTACTGGAATTCTGCTGGAAAGAAGTTTTAAATGGAAAGGAATCTTCGCAGCAATTTTGTTTGGTAGCGCCGCGGTATTTGTATTTATCTCACCATTCCTTTTACAGGATTTTGTTTTGGATGGCTTTTTCTATCCGATTGAATTGTTTGTTATTGAAATTGTCTTGGCTTTGGTTTTACTAGCTGCATCTGTGTGGCTAAGTGGATTTTTATTGAAGAAAAAAATTACCGTGTAAGGAGTGTGTGATATGAAAAAGTATTGGAAATCAATTTCCATAAGTGTAATTATTGTACTAAGTATCGGAGCTTTTTATGTGAATACTGCATTGTCAGCTGAACAATATCCAGCGTTTGTCATCGAAACACAAAGCGGTGATTCCACAGAGATAAAGCCATTGGTGTTAGAGGGTTTTTATATAGATAACTATTCTAGGACGAATGTAAAAATCACCTCGGAAGGATCTACATTTAATAGTAATACTTTTTTAAATCTGATAATTGGACAGCCTGACGAAAGGATAAAGAAATTACAAGAGGAATATCGAGGCTTCATGCGTGGTAAAATTGGATCAATTAACCGATATTTTGAAGACAAACAGCAACTTGTTTATGCAGAAGTAGATTACAAAAGGGACTCAGGACGCATGAGTGATTTTACATATGACATCTCTCTTTTAAATAAAGAGGGTGGGGATAGTAATGACTTCACGGTTAAGGTTCCAAACAATGGAGAACTGGACTATGTAAATGTCGACGATGTCCGGTTGATTGAAAACGAACTATACCTTCTTACCAGAAACTCGATACGAAAGAATGATAATTACTACTATGAAAACCATATGTACACGATTGATATAGCCAATCAAACGATAACAAATCATGAATTGCTTATAGAGTATTCTGATGGACAAGGTAATCAGGGGGATACGTATAACAATGTCGAAGTGGTTGGAACAAGCCGAACCACAGCGAATGAGCATGTTATTCTCCTAAAAACGGGAGCTGAAATAAAACAAGAGATTACCGTCTACAATCTAGCAACGAAAGAAAAAGAAAAGATTGATGTGGCGGAATTGAATTTGGAGAATAACCAACTTAGCTACACTAATGATTCGATGCTTTATTTTACGAAATTAGACGGTCAGGAGGTCGTGATAACTTCTTATAATCTAGTAGACGATCAAATAGGTAACGAACTTACTCTTCAACTATCAGATGAGAATGGTAATGTTCCAACGCCAATGATCACGGTTCATAACGGTAAACTCTACGCTGCGACCCCACATATAAATGGAAACCTAGATGGAAGTGTAGTCGTTGCAGACGTGAACTCAGGTGAAACTCTTTTTCATGGTCAATTAGCTTTAGAAAATTCATCGCAAGAAATGCGCAGCTATGATTTATTCATTGATGAAATTATTTTCAGATAAAAGCTGAGGATGAACAGGGTGATTTTTCCGGCAGTTAAGGTTCATGGAAATGAAAACTTGCTAGAAATGAGGAGGGTTTATATGCAAACAAAAGTTAATAAATCCATGTTTCTAGGAAGTGTTGATCAGCAGATGTCTGAGCAAAAAATAAATGAGCTTTATCTCAAATATAAGAACAAGGCTTACAGGCTCGCACTATCATATGTGAAAGACTGTTATCTTGCGGAAGACCTTGCCCATGAAATCCTTGTTAAATGCTATTTAGCCAGACAAAATTTCAAAGGAGATTGCTCCTTTTACTCGTGGATGCATCGAATTGCGAGTAATCATTGTATTGATTTCTTGCGGAAAAGTTACCGTCACCGCGACTTACTTTATGAAGATGTAGAGGTGTTTACTAGTGGGGAAGTAAGTACGCCAGAAACGGAAACTTTAAGTCAATGTGATCGTGAAGAACTAAGCTCCAAGCTGAAACAATTACCTTTGATGTACGAGCAAGTTGTCGTTCTCTATTACTTTAAGGACCAATCGATGAAAGAAATAGCGGATCAATTAAATATAAAACAATCAACAGTAAAAACACGCTTGTTTCGAGCAAAAAGAAAGTTGAAGGAAATATATTGATGGGATGGTCACTAGCCTTTGATATGGACACTTGTCCGTTTAAGGTCTGTGACCTTTTTTCCTAGATCGTGTATAAGGGAGAGTACTTCGTAAGTCGGTATCTTCCTTCACGTTTGCCAGCAGACCGAATAAAAAGCCTGCTTCATTAATACGAACAGCGAGATGAACTGTTCAAAACCCTTAGTCCCCATGAATAGAGAACAATTTAAGTTTCTAAATCTAAAATCTTATTGTAGGTAGTGACAGATCCGCTGATAATATCCCCAACTTGAGTAAAGAGAGAACATTAGTTCGATTTATCAATTAAAACTATGCTATAATATAAAAGATAATGTTCTTTAGGAGAGGTCGGCTAAACCCCGGTGAAAGGGGGTGATGCCTATGAGTATATATCAAAGCCTAATGGTTGTGTGTTCGTTCGGGACATTTTTGATTGCATTGCTCGCATTGATCATTACCTTGATCAATAGAAAATAGACCTCCCTAGTTGCCCTGATAAGTAATTAGGTGAGGTCTATTGCACGAAGATAGCCGATCCTCTGGGGAGAACCGCTTATCTAAAGGCCACAGTTCCAGCTGTGGTCTTTATTAAATTATTCATAAGTTACTTTTATTATACCATAGAAGATGTAAGTAAAAAAGCCTGAGTGTAGAGGGGAATACAAAGCTGGTATACGTAAAATTGCTAAAGTTTGATGATTGAGCGAACAAAGGTCTATTTTGTGAAACGAGAAACCTGACCCTCCGTCCGTCCGCTACTGCATTAGCAGTAAACTTAAAGAGTATAGCAAAGATACTATCCTCTCAAAACACTAACAATTATTCTTTCTCAACTATAATTTTTGAAAATACGGAGACGATTTTACAAATCAGTTGAATGTTGCATGAAAAAAGGTGACTTTTTCAGTGGTCCCACCCTGTTCCTACGTCCCCCGCGTTGTATTTTTACCCCACTGAAATGTTGTTTGAATTATGAAGGTGCGGTAAAATATAGATGTAAGAGTTTAGAAGTCTGAGTTAATTATTGCTGAATATGTCCTTAGCCCTACTTTCGGCAGGTGGGTCTAGAAATCCGATCATGACAAGATTCGTCCTTTGAATTTGGTCATTACAAAGAAAGTAGGAAAGCATGAGTATTATTACTTCAAATATATGAATGAAAAAAAACAGGTACAGAATATGGAGGTAGTTACACGTAAAAATTGAAGAAGTGGGGAACCAGTTAATAAAGAGGAAGCATTTCGAGAGGATGTTATCCGAGTTAAAAAATGAAATGAGTTAATCCAGAGAAGTGAAAGGGGAAACCAATGATTGTATATCATGGGAGTGATGTAGCTGTTGAAAAGCCTCTATTAATTAAACCCAAACGCACTTTAGATTTTGGATCCGGTTTTTATACTACGACCAACAAGAATCAAGCAGTCAGTTTTGCACATAAAGTTATGATGAGAAATGACAGTAAAACTAAAGCGGTTAGTATGTATGAAATTGATTTTGACATGATGAAAAATAAGCTAGAAGTATTGATGTTCCATGCTCCTAATTCGGAGTGGTTAGATTTTGTTTTTGCTAATAGGCAGGGGATATATAAAGGCAAACAATATGATGCGGTAATTGGAGCGGTGGCTGACGATACAATATATCGGGTATTCAGCTTGTATGAAGCAGGTTTGCTCACGCGAGAGGAAACCTTAAAAAGATTAAAAATTCGTAAATTATACGATCAGATGACTTTCTGTACCGAGGAGTCGTTGTTCTATTTGAAATATATTGGACAGTTAGAACTTGAAAACGAGGAGGGAAACTTATGAGTGAAAAGAAAGAATTTCAAGCCATTTTACAAGTGATCGTTTCCCGTTTAGCACAAATGATTGCTGAAGAGATGGATATTGCCGATAAAGAGGCGTTAAATCGTCTCTATTCATCGAAGCTCTATGAAAAGTTGGAGCAAGAGGAAACAAAAGTTTGGCATCTAAGTGTACCGACACTTTATAGTCTATTTGTTGAAGAACAGATAACAGGAAAAATAACTTTTCCACAGGAGGCTTAACCGTGAATGATAAGTTAGATTTTATGGTGTATTGTATCGAAACTTATAAAAATGTTAAAGGTCTAAAAGGGAAGGATACTGTAGAGCTATTCAACAGATATCGAGTTTTTGATTATATTAAGGCCACTTATGAAGCGCTTCATACTACAGGCAATGAATATATAGTAGAGGACCTAGATATTTATATTAATGAAAGAAGCCAGATGAATACGGAGAGTAAAAATTTCAACTAAAATTGTAAACTATAATAATGAGCGGGAGTTCAAGGGTTAGAACCGTGCCATGGACAAAAGCTTTGATTTTGTTTGGGGTAAGAACATTTTGGCTGTTCTCTACCGTTAAAGTAAATTTCTATTTAATAATGCATTTTTGTAGCCGTTGCCTGCACTGTATAGATTAATTAGTTATTTAGATTTAGAATAGTTAACTATTTTTATAATTAAACCAATAATAAAAAGGACAATCGCATTAACTAATAATACTATACCTATAGATGCAGCTGCATACCCAGCACCTTCATGTGTAGAGGTAGGGTTGAAAGTTCTACTATAATGTAAAAACATGAAACGCGGGGTCAGGTTTCTTGTCCCATTGAATTGACTCTGGTGTTACCTCTTTGATATAACAGTAACTATGATAAGTTGACACAGTGACATGCCATCTTTTCTCAAAAGGCAGTTATTACTTTTAACAAGTTTAAACAACTTGTGAAACGAGAAACTTGGCCCTCCGTCCCAGCAGATCCCTGTGGTATAATAAAGTAATAAGTCCAGAAATGGAGGAGTTTTTCATGAGTCTACCTGAGGAGAACAAAGTAAGCGTTGAAACCTTTTATAAAATGCGTGAAGAGACAAATCACTTATTAGAATATGCTGATGGAATTGTTTTTATGGTACCATCACCCTCGACGCGGCATCAACAGGTTTCCGCCAGACTGCAGGCGAAATTGTTTAACTTTCTTGACGGTGGAAAATGCCAAGTGTTTAGTGCTCCTTATGATATTCATCTGCATAGAGATGATCTGGATGAATCGAAAATATACATCCCAGATTTATCAGTTATTTGTGGTGATGAAGGATTGGAAGAAAATAGGTTTGTTGGGGTGCCAGAAATGATAGTAGAAATACTTAGTCCATCCAAACAAAGTCATGATCTTATAACAAAAATGGAAGCATATATGATATACGGTGTGAAAGAGTACTGGGTGGTTAATCCGATGTTGAATGCAATTCAGATATATGCTTTAACTGATGAACAAGTGTATCAGCAAGTATATATTTTGAAAGATGAAGGTATGATAAAATCCTCAGTACTAAAAGGGTTTCAGGTCGATTTAGAAGAAATATTTTAATGATTTTGAAGTGAAACGAGGTTCCTGACCCTCCGACCCCTGTCCCTACAAATAATTCCCAATGAAAAATACCACATACAAATTGCTTCTTCAAATGATAATAAACATGATACTGTAGGAGGTAGATGTTATGGGAAAATCATTTCAGCCGAAAGATACAGGGAAATTAACGAATATGCATTATGGATCAAAGAAAGACAAGCGTGAGGAAGAGGCGTTAACGGATCAAGGTGTGAAAAACATGGATCAAATAATGAAGAATAAAAAATAATCTAAATTGACCAGTCGACTATAGAGTTGGCTGGCTTCTTTTTTTTTCAAATCTCCGTTCGTCAACTTTGAATGATGAGTATCCTTCTCGTATAATCAAAGGGTGAGGGAGGAATACATATGAGCAAAATATATATAGAAAAGCATAACCTACAAAATACGGAAGTTATAAAAGAAAAGCTGGAGAGTCTCGTGCAAACAGAATTTGAATCGGTTACCGATGTTGAAAACTGGTTAAAAGAGGTGTCCGTTTTTTTCGACGAGGTACAAGAAACGCTTGATGGTCATTACATTGATTTTCAAGCATACAATCAGGACGAAGAAGCGAAAAAGGCGTATGAGCATGACCAGGAGAAAATCGCTCCATTGATCAAAACGTATTCGGCAAAACTTGATGAAAAATTAATGAACTCGCCGTTTAAAGACGAACTGGATCAAGAAAAATATGGACGCTTGCTTCGCAGTAAAGAAAATGCTATCGAGCTATTCAGGAAAGAAAATGTCGATTTAGAAGTGGAAGAAGACCGGTTAGCAACCAAGTATTTTGAACTAACTGGCGGGTTAAGTGCAGATTGGCATGGTGAAGAAAAGACAATTCCGGAATTATCCGCGCTTCTAGAGGACTCCGATCGTAAAGTGAGAAAGCAAGCTTTTGAAAAAATCTACAGCGCCTTGAGCACGGTTGATCATGAGCTGCAGGACATTATGGATGAATTAATGAAAATTCGAAACCAAAAAGCAAAGAACAGCGGTCTTGCTAATTATCGAGACTATATGTTCAAAGAATATGAACGTTTTGATTATACACCGGAAGACTGTAAACAATTGTATAATTCAATTCGAGAACATGTTCTACCTGTTGCTAGAGAAATTGAGGAACAGAAAAAAGCGGAATTGGGTGTAGATTCCTTACGTCCTTATGATCGCAGGGCAGTAGCGGCGGACCGTAAGCCATTGCAACCATATGCTAATCGGACAGAGTTGATCGAGCGAGTATCAAAATCACTAGGCAATATTGACCCTAGATTTTCGGAACTAATTGACACGATGGATGAGCGTAAGATGCTTGATTTAGAAACGCGTAAAAATAAATCACCGGGTGGTTTTTGCACGGCATTACCGGTATCTGAGCTTTCTTTTATTTTTATGAATGCATCCAAAACGCATGACGATATTATGACACTGTTCCACGAAATGGGGCATTGCATCCATAATGATTTTAAGCGTCATTTGCCTTTGGGATATGACCGGGAAACACCGATGGAATCATCAGAACTCGCAAGTATGACAATGGAGCTTTTCTCGATGGATCAATGGGATAATTTTTACTCTAAAGAAGAACAAAAACAGGCGAAACTCGACGTGCTGCGTGACATTATCTCTTTTCTGCCAAAAGGTATACGAATTGATCAGTTTCAGCACTGGATGTACGAAAATCCCGAACACACGAAAGAAGAACGCCTGAAAAAATTCTCGGCACTATCGAAAGAGTTGTCTGCTGGTGTTGTTGACTGGAGTGGATATGAAGACGTCCTAGAAAAAGAATGGCTGTTCACGCTTCATATTTTCGAAGTGCCATTTTATTATGTCGAGTATGTTATCGCGCAGTTAGGTGCCGTTCAAATGTATAAACAGTATAAAGAAGATCCACAAGGAACACTGAAACGCTATAAAGAAGCTCTGGCATTAGGCAATACAAAATCACTGTTTGACGTTTATAAAGCAGCAGGAATTCGATTTGATTTTTCTGCAGAAATGATTAAGGAATTAATGCTGTTTTTAACAAGTGAAATAGTAGCGGTGCAGAGTGCGTGAAATTGAGTTGTTTTCTGATACTGTGGAGGAAATGTTAAATAGCAGCACAAATAGCATAAAAAACGCTTGGAAACCCAAGCGTTTTTTATATCCTTTTGTCAGCAAAAGCAATCCTGTTTAAGTGTATTTATTCAAATTGTATTGTAACAAAAAGAAATTCTAATAAGAAAAAAGAACAGGTAATCATTTCTAAAGGTGTAGATAATTTATTTGGATCTATAATTGTAAAACGAGTCAAAAATAAAAAGGTTTCAAACTCAACAAACCTGCCCGTTACAATAGGAGTTGCCGCAGCGATGATAGAAGAAACACAATTAGTGCATAACAGATAAAATTGTTGTTTCTAAACTCTCTTTAAAAAACTTGGCATCTTCAGAATTAAAAAAACAATTGAATTGACAACTAAAACTGAAGCAAGAAAATAACCTATATGAATTGAAACTGGTGACTCCAATGGAGAAGTCAATGACATTTCATGTGGAAATGGAGGATTATAATAGGATAAATTTTGTTTCAAGAAAGGAAATGGGAAACCAAATCCTGCATTTTCTAAATCCTCGAAATTTTCAACTCTTGTATGAAAAAACAAAGGTGATATTAACCAGAGTAAATTTGATATGGCGAATATAATGACAATTCTTTTCTTCACTTAATACCTTCCCCTTTATCAATAACACATTAATTTACCATAATCCCAACACTCTAATTCAAGATTACTGCTTAGTTTTCATCAACTTGTGATTCTGATTTCTGATAGTTCTGTAACACTCATTCATCTTTTTGCTATCATTGCATCAACTTTAACTATTATTGCATTCTAGCTCCTCAAACAGTTAAATCATTTTCTGATTTTATTATAATAGCACTTTTTAACAACTCTTGGAGAACAGCAGTAAAGACAGAAACAACAAGCGTTGCGAAAATAATAACAATACCAATAATAGCTATTCCGGGGTGTAAAGCATTTAGGAAAGCTAACGAGAACATACCGATAACGTATAGAACGATTATTGAAATTGCATTATTTTTAATTTGTTTTAACGAATTCACAGCTAACTCCGAAAAAACATTTTTACTTTTAATATGATTTATTAGTTTTAAGGCTTGGAACAGAGCAAGGAAAAATGGTATTGCAGTAATGTATATACCAATTAACACAGGAAGTTCCAGAAATGCGTACTCTGGATTCATATTTGCTGAGTAGTCTGCAAGTGACGGAAGAGCAAAAATGCACAAACAAAGCGTTATAATACCAATGATAAAAACAACCACTTTTAAAAAGTTTATTGTTCCAACTTTCATAACTATACCCCCTCATTACATCCATAATATAACATAATTTATTGATAATCAATATATTTTTACTGATATTCATTAATTATTACGATAAAAAAGAGAATTAATTTTAATGGAAACGTATGTTCTGTTCTGGTTTTTGTGGTATAATTAAGATGAAAAGGAGGGGTGGAAATGAGTGAGGAGTTGTTGATGAAAATGTTCAACGAAATCATGGATATGAAAAATAACATGGCGACAAAAGACGATATTGCAAATATGGCAACAAAAGACGATATTGCAAATATGGCAACAAAAGACGATATTACAAATATGGCGACAAAAGATGATATTGCAAACATGGCAACAAAAGACGATATTGCAAATATGGCGACAAAAGATGATATTGCAAACATGGCAACTAAAGACGATATTACAAATATGGCGACAAAAGATGATATTGCAAACATGGCAACAAAAGACGATATTGCAAATATGGCAACAAAAGATGATGTAGCTGATATTCCTTACATTAAATTGGCTGTTAAGGAATTATCGGACAAGGTTAATATAATGGAAAAAGAAATGGTTAAAAAGGGAGATATCGAATATCTGCATATAAAAGTTGCTGAACATGATCGTGAAATTTTCAAGATTAAAAGTAATATCAAATAAAAATATCTTCTTTCCGCCAGCCATTATAAAAGGCTGGTTTTTTATATTCGAATGGATAAGGGGCAAGTTTATCTTAGACGCTGGATACTTGGAGTGAGTTTCATATGGTAACATTTTGTTCTCACTTTTTAACACTACAGCTTCTTTAATTCAAAAAAAGAAAAGCGAATACCTTTGTACAACATTCGCTCTTCATTACTGGGATAACAGGCTGATAATTTTTACTTATCGATCAATCAAAATATGCTGGTTCTTGTGGATTATATAAATGTTTAAAAGCAAATTTAATTTGTGATTCTGTATTTCTAGCTATCGATAATGGAGGTAGTTCATTTTCAGCAAAAAATTCAACTGCACTCGTTTCAGTTCCTTTTTGGGGTTGCCCTCCTATTATTTCACATTGGATAAACATTTTATAAACGTGATATGGAGAAGGAGGATGAGGATGGCATTTCTTATCAAGTACACCTAGCAATTTAATTGCTTTGACGTCAAATCCCGATTCTTCCTTAACCTCTTTGACAGCAACTTCGCTTGGAGTTAATCCAATATCTCCCCAACTGCCTGGCAACGACCAATTTCCATCTGTGTTCTCTTTAACCATTAGAATTTTATTTTCTTTAAAGACAACAGACCTAATATCTACTTTGGGAGTTGCATAACCAGATTCGTTAGTAAACAAATCTCTTATTACTGTCTCACTCACATCCGTATGTATGGATAATATCTCAACGCTAATATCTCTAATCATTTCGAACCTTTCCAAGTCGTACACATCTATCGAATAAGTTAATCCTGCCTGTGCAATGGATTGCAGTTGTTTCGCCCAATCAAGCCATTTCGGTTCCATGTAGAATCACCCTAACAGATTATATTTATTTATAATATTCTTTGCAGATACTTAAGAAGCATTTTGTTCAACTAACTGCTTCTCATAGTCCTGAAGCTACAATGAAAAAAGTTTCAACAACCATAACGTTATTCTTATTTTCCTCATTACCGGAATTTACATTGATGGTCTCTTGTGCTTATGTGATACCATCACTTCCATCTGTGTTGTAACCAATGAGTGATCGTTCATCCCAAGTGCCCGTCCCAGTTGGTGCTATTCGGAATAGGATTTTTTCCGCATTTTTGATTTCTGCGGAAATAGTTAAAGTATTAACATCTCTTGGTACAGTCCAACCAGATTCCTCTTTTAAGTCGGGACCCCATTTGTTTAATAAAACTTAGACATAATGAGAGAATATAAGAATAATAATAAACATAATTAAATAAGGAAAGCTGAATGCTGCAACAACTAATCCAACATTTTTATCTTCACGTTCATCACTTGGATTTGAATTAACATTAAACTCTTTTCCTCCAATAAAGGTTCTCAAAAATAAGGCTGAAATAATTACAGCTCCAGTCGTAATAACAGCTGTTGCTTTCAGAAATAATTCAATACTGAATATTGAAATTATTGCTAACAAACCAAGTGAAATTATCCCGTAAAAAAATGAATGTTTCAAAATCTCACCCTTTCGTTATATTTTCCTCTTAATACCTTTTACGAATCTTTATCAAAAAAGTTTCAATTGCATTCCTGAGCATCAGGCTACTACAAAAATGAGTGACCAGCCTGACAACTCTTTGTTCAAATATTGTTCTCGTTGCTTCAACCTTCGTACAGTTTTTGAATCATTTAACTTCGAAACGTGGGGTCAGGATTCTTGTCCCATTGAATTGATTCTGGTGTTACCTCTTTGATATATCGGTAACTATGATAAGTTGACACAGTGACATGCCATCTTTTCTCAAAAGGCTGTTATTACGTTTCACAAGTTTAAACAACTTGTGAAACGAGAAACCTGACCCTCCGTCCCCCTCTTTGTAACTCTTGCTACCGGTAAGTGAAAAGGCAATGTTATTCTTGTGAGGCTATCTTCTTGTCATTTAGTGCCACAAAATAACCAGCAAAAGCACCGATTATCAAAGTGAATAGGTTATCAGAGTCAAAGTTTCTAGTAACAAGTGCAACTAGTAGCCATGCTGATCCAATTCCTAAAATTAGGAATAATAATGATTTAGGTTTCATTTTAAATTTCCCTCATCCCTTTTCTTTTACGTTCCTGCTCCGTTCGTTTAAGAAAATCTCTTCACAAACTCCACAATAATTTTAACCTAAAATTCCAATCATCTGCGTGGTTTATTAAAATCAACATAGCATGAGCATTTCAATTAACTTATCAATTAGTACTTCGATAATCACTGTCAGTAGGTTATTTCGGTTGCGATTTCGTATGATAATTTAAGTGTTAATATCACACAAACATTGATATAGAAAGTAAAATCAAATTTTGTAAGTGACGGTCACTGGCAATATGAAAAGAACCTGTGACTGGACAGCTGTCCAAGTTGCAGGTCCTTTCCTTAATTAATCAAAATGAATATTGTTTACCGACGAATGAATAATCTCCGTAGGTTACGGTATTTTCTGGTCGGTTGAGATCAACCGGCAGCTTGTTAATTCTATCGAAAAGGATGAAATCTAATGAATCAGCTTGACCAACAGTAATACTAAATTCAAAGTGATCTTCCGTTCCTGTATAGAAATCTAAGTTGAACCAATTATCCGGGTTTGGATGGTTCGTATTCGGTGTAAAGGCTTTTCCATTAATCTTGGTTTCATAAATCGTTGCCTCTGATGTTAGCTGCAGTACGAGCGAGTTGGCATCCCGATTGGTTTTTACGTCAAAGGTAAGGGTCTGATAGGGACATTGTAGATTGATAGATTTCACACTTCATTAGAAGAGTATGAAAGAGTAAAAAAAGTTTGAAAAAAGTAAATATTTTAATAATATGCATATACAAGAATATTCCTTGTGGAGTATATTGTAAATATGAAGACAATAAGTGTTTTAGCCGAACCTAACCGGCTGCTCATTGTTGAACTCTTACGTGATGGTCCTCTCTCAGTGGGTGAAATTACTGAACGACTAGGGTTCAATCAACCTCAAGCTTCAAAACACCTCAAAGTTCTAAGCAAGGCTGGGATCGTAGAGTTGAAGGCAGTTAATAATCGCAGAATTTACAAACTTCGACCAGAGCCTTTTCAAGCACTTAACACCTGGATTGAGTCGTATCTCAACATCTGGGATGAGAGGTATGACAGACTCGAAAACCATCTCCAAAAACTGCAAGGAAAGGAAGGGGAGTCTGACAAAAAGGAATCCAAATAGTTCCTAAAATTATTTGGATTGAGTTATAAACGTAATTGAGGAGAGTCAGCTAAGTTAATCAACAATAGAAAATACAATGAGCCATTTTTTCATCTAGAGGAATCCGCAGAATCACCTGGAAAATTATATTATGGAGGTATTTATGACAAAAATGATTTCAAAAGTAGAGGGTAACGTACTTGTTCTTGAGCGTGAGTTTGATGCACCTAAGGACCTTGTGTTTAGTGCATTCTCCCAGTCAGAACATCTTGAACAATGGTGGGGACCTCGTGGCTGGAACCTTACTGTGTGTAACATTGACTTTAGAGTAGATGGAATCTGGCATTACTGCATGAAGTGTGTTGATGAAAAACAAGGAGATTTTTTCGGATTCGAATCTTGGGGAAAAGGCGTTTATAAAGAAATCATTCAAGATGAAAAGATAGCTTTAATTGACTATTTTTCCGATTCTGCTGGAAATGAAGCAAATGGAATGCCTTCAACTTTCGTCACCTTATCTTTCGAAGAAAATGACGGAAAGACAAAGCTTATCAATCGTGCAGAATACACTTCTCAAGAAGCGCTACAAACTGTCTTGGATATGGGTATGGAACAAGGAACTAATGAAACATGGGATCGCTTAGAGGAACATCTTGCCTCTATTAAATAATAAATGAAAAGCAATCCATCAATGTGGGTTGCTTTTTCTGATCTCTTTTTAACTATTGGGTAATTTAAATTGGATTTGGCTAAAAAACTATTGGATAAAAGCAACATTTAAAGTAACGGTAAGCTTTAGCTTAACAAGCCCTCTCAATTATATCCTTACGCTCAAGAAACCTGTCCGTTTAGCAAGAGAACATAATTTATTTACTAATAAATCCTTTCCCCAAAAATGCTTTTATATTTAAATCAACAAATACGACAAGTTATACAGAATCAGTCTCGGCCCCGGTATTATTACTGATTAATCTCCTTGCTATCTATTACTCTTTCTCTTTGCTATCCACTAATGGTGGTTTAACTATTTCATGAAGTATGATTCCTTTTTCTTTAAAATAGCTAATAAATTCATGTTGGTTAGCAAACTGTGGTAATCCGTATATTTCCTGCTTGTTCATATCTGATGTAAACACCATTATTTCACCATTTTTAAGTGGCAGCTTATATGTATTAGCCATATATCACACCCCCTTTGAACACAAATAAATTATATATATATAAAAGATTATTTAGCGGTATGTTTTTATTATAGCCATCTGTTAGTTCAATAACTCTAACTCATTCAGTTTTTATATTGTTCTCTTTCAAACCTTTCTTCCAGCTCCCCTGTTATTCCGTTGAACAATAAGTAAATCATGGATTTCTTTGTTTCATTCCACCCAATTACCATTACAAGTGGAATATTTTTATCGGGGTCTTTCTTGATACCAAAATTGTATCCTTTAGCAAAAATGTCCCCTGGGTATATCTTGGTGATTTTCTTTCCGTTTTTGAGTAATTCAGGTGTATCATACTTGAATTCCTCAATATTAAAGATAAAGTAGTTTTTAGGCATACTGTCTAATTCATTAGGGAAATGCTTTGTTTTCCACACCTCTCCATCACGCATAGATATAAAATACAAATCTTTTTTACCTGGTGTACCAAATTGGAAATTCCAATGTTTTCTTCTACCATCCATTCCTGTTTGCTTTGCATCTCTATCAACACTAATTCCGAAATATAACCTTGCTTCTTTATTCCACTTTAAAGCCTCTTTTTGTGCGATTTCAATTGCTTCTAATAATGTTAAACTCAATTCTGTATTAAAAGTTTCTCTTGTTTCATTTTGAATTATTTCTTTTCCATTGGCTTCAAAAGTTAAAGTAATTATTGATAAAGATATAACTGAGATTACAGTAAAAAGTTTCATTTTATTCTCCTTTGATTGTTTATCAAAGGTTATTTTTCCCTACTATTTATTGGATATGTTGTTTGTTCCATCTTCAACTCTTCTGCCACGTTAGCATTTGCGAGTAAATAGAATCTAACTGAGGGAGTTTAAGTAAGATCTTTTACAAACTCCACTTCCATTTTAACATAAAATTCCATAAACCATTTACCCATTTAGTGATATATATGGGAAATTAACAGGCCGTATCATATGCGATTTAGCAAGTTAATTAGTATGCTATTTCGTATGTTTCTCCACCTAAACTTGAACCAAAATGCGATCGATTTTGGCAAATCCTCAGAACAAATTACAGCAATCTACCGGACCAATTACGGACCAATCTCGGAACGATCACCGGAACATACTTAAACTAAAACAAAAACTAAAAGAAAAGGGGGGAAGAGCGCACCCTGGATCTCTGAATGCTACTACTAAGAAACAAACCCCTTGGATGAACTTTGGATGAAGGGTGGAGCATGACACCAGATGAGGTAATGACTGTGTTAGAAACGATTGCGGAGTTCAATTATAAATTTATAATTCTACCAGAAAAGAGGCAACGTTGGTTATTTGCTAGACATATTCAGATCATTCGACTACATCGTTCACCAAGCAGTGCATTGGAATCAATAAAGGCTATTAATGACCAACTTTTAACAATCATCATCAATCTTTAGATATTAATCCCCCACGCAACCCATCAAAAAAACATGTAAATCTCTTTACCCGTCATAGACACCCACCATCCTCCCTAAGACGATTATAGAGTTGAACAAAATGGAGGAGGAAAAAATATGGAACGTTGTACGATTACGGCTAAGGAAGTAGCAAAGTATTTAGGCGTGCATGCGGATACGATTTATGATTTGGTCCGCGCGGGCAATTTCCCGCACATCCGGTTCGGCCGGAAGATTTTGTTCTCGAAGCAGGCGGTTGATCAGTGGATTTACGCCCAGGTGCAGCACACGGCATCTAGCGTGGAAGCAGGTGATGATAGTGCCTTATCATAGAGAAGCAGGAGCATTCTTCAATTGGTTGCTCACACACGAAATGTCGAGGATTGGATACTTATTGTGTCACGTGTTGTTCGCCGAAAAAATCATCACGCGAATAATACCTCACGCTAGAAGCTGCAATTTAAGGCACCGATGGAGCATGAGGGGAAGCGGTTGATGTCGAAAATAATCGATAAGGGGAGCACGCTTACGGTTCTTGCGGAGCAGGAAATCCCTGGATTGGATACAGCGACTGTAACTGGTGTAATTGATGGGGACACCATTCAGGTGAATGTAAATGGCAGCGAGGTCGATGTGCGACTATTATTAATTGACTCCCCAGAAATTGCCCATTACGACAATCCGACAGAACCGCACGGCAGTGATGCCATCGCTTTCGCCAGCAGAGTGTTAGCCGGAAAAACGGTGCAGTTGGAGTATGACGGTCCAAAGTATGATACCTACGGCAGGCTGCTCGCTTATGTCTGGGTCAGTGGCAAGATGTTTAACCAGATGTTGTTGGAAGAAGGATTGGCGCATGTGGCTTATGTGATAGATCCGCCTTATAAGTATTATGATAAGTACTTGTTGGCACAGACGCGAGGGAAGAATGCTGTGAAGGGGATTTGGGGGTAAGGTGCCGCGGAAGCCCCTGACTGCTGGTATATTTAGATGGTTTGTTTTGAAAATGATAAAGCACTTGCAGATGTTGATATAGTGATGAAAGCAGGGTTTCATAAAGAGGGTATTGCAATAGAAAATGTTATAATTAATGGGAAAATCATCAAATTCTTGCGATTGTAAATAATGAAAAGTATAAGATCTTCAACTATCGGGCGCATTTGTTGAATAAGTAAGATGGAAGAATAACAGTTCTATTTACTGCACAGTACTTTAATAAAGGAGTTGTATAAAATGGATGAAAAACAACGCTCTTCAAAAGCAGAAAATATTCTAGCCCAGATCGATAGTAAAACTAAGCTAGGCGACTTACGAAAAATCGCGAAATACATTAAAAAAGATCACGAACTAGCTATGGAACTTTGGTCAACCGAAGCGTTTTTGCCTAGACTATTAGCCATCTTAATTATGGACAAGAAACTTCTTTCACAAGATGTGCTAAATAAGCTTGATAAGGATATGCAGACGCACACTTTTGATCAGCGAAACAACTTAATGGATTGGTTAATGGCTAATCAGCTCACCAAAGACAAGAAAAAAATTGCATTGATGGAGTCATGGGAAAACAGTCCTTCTGCTCTTCAAAGGCGAGCTTTCTGGTATTATCAAGGACGATTGAGATGGACTGGACAAATACCGCCTGATAACACCACAGACTTGCTATCTGCATTAGAAGCTAATATTACGCAGGAAGAACCGGAAGTTCAATGGGCTATGAATTTCACCGCAGGATGGATAGGCGTTTATGACGAAAAGAATCGTGCACGTTGTATTAAACTTGGTGAGAGAACGGGTCTTTACAAAGATGAAAAAGTAGCAAAAGGATGTACTCCCAGCTATTTGCCGGAGTTCATTTCGATTGAAGTTAACAAACGACGCAATAAATAGTTACCTCTGAAAAGTTTTTATGCAAAAAAATAAAGAAATTCAAACCTCAATTTGAAAATTGTAATAGGCTTAAACTGAAAAATAAAGAAAACAACCCGTTATGGCAACTAACACTAGGGGTCTGTGATATTACCCCCATAAAGTAGACACAATTTCTTTTTGGGTGTTAAAGTGTCCGTAAGGGGAGGACAAATATTTATGGGCAGAAGGAAATACTCTAAAGGTTTTTTCTAATTTGTAAATTACCCAGTTTCCAACGTAAACAATCTTAAAATAATGAAAAATTGTCTTCATAATGAATCTCTTCCCAACTTCCATGACCAAGTTTATCGATATAAACTTGGTCCCCATAACCTATTGATGTCTGTGTATTCTTTTCTAATGTAAATTCGAACTTATCAACGTTAAAACATTGTTTTTAATATCCATGCTAACATTCGGCTGTTGTACACTATCTGCATCTGTTACATCATTGTTAACTGATTTTGAGAAAATAACTTCACCTGTATTAGAAAGACCATGTATTTCATACGTTCCTTCTATGTTCTCATCCAAGAAAGTGAACCAGATTTGTTTTTCTTCTCCTGAAATTGTTTCCGCTAAATATTCTTCATTTGTTTCTTCATTAATAACTTTAATTTGTGTTATTTCAGCATTGTTTATTTCTCCATACATCATGGGAAAAGGTGATTGACTATTAGATTTAGCAAGATATTGGCTTGAAATGTCTTCTTTAACACTTGAAGTATATCCGCCTCTGTCATTTGTTGCTTGCCATCCGAGTATAGATTTTTTTATGAAAATCGCACTTAAATCGGAAGATGCTGCGTCTTGATCTGATTTTATATCCGGGTCATAGATGACAACCACGCCATTTTCTACGTCTTTTTGATAGATTATTTGATCATAGCCAAATTCATTTAAAATTTGTTTAATGCTTTCATTTTTATCCATGTTACCGGTCGTGTTTAGAAGGATATTACTTAATAGAGGAATAACCAAAACCATTACTAACAAGGCAGCTGTTGATAAAGCGAGATAGTATTTCCACTTTGAATTCTTTCTCTGAATTTGATTATTCTTATCCATTTCATTATTTATGTGATATAAAACTTCTGTTTGATCTTTTTCAGCAATGTTAACTTTCTTATTCATCGAGCGAAAAACATCATCATATTCACTTTTCTCATCAAACTGTTTCATGGCTATACCCCTCCTTTTCTAGTGCTTGTAAAACATCCTTTGAGGCATCATAGTCACCAATCAGAAAAAAGGCATATTTATAAATATCATTGCTATATGCATGGTACCAATCATTTACTTTTTGTTTGATCATGTCTGAATCCAAACCTGCATCCCCTTTCCGATTACTTCTTTTTCTCATTATAACAACGGATCAACCATAAAAAAGTTACACCTTTGATTGCGAAAATATAATTTTAGGAGTTGGAGGACATAGGTCAAAAGGGAAATTACTAGGGAGAAATTCTTTTTAGTGAAACACACAAAAAAAGCTAGGCATTAACCTAGCTCTAAGAATAGTCCGGTGACTTCTGCGTTTTGCCACTTTCTATTAAATAACGATGTAGTGGTATTTAGGTGATTGCTAGTAAAAATCCGGGAATCAATGCGCCTAAGAAAGTTACGTCTGCATTAAAAAAGAACATAGAAACGAAGTAAACGATTAGAGTAGCTGCTCCAAAGTCCATAAATGTGCTACTACAGAATGTATTCTTTTTTAACAATAATACTTCCATCATGTGTCAACACGTAAATAAGTGAAGCTACACCTTCATTAGTGGAAGAATTGTTGAAATGTGAAACCTATTTGCATTAAGACTATTCTGAGTAAAAATATGGAAAAGGATGATACACATGTAAAAGTATCATACTCTTTTTATACATATTAATTGATTTGCTTGGAAACTTAGAAAGAGGATGCATGAGGAGGAGAGAATAGTGAATGGTGAAGGTTTAGCTTTTGAGGATATGACCGTAATCGTTATTGCGATTATGGTTGGAACGATTGCAAGATTAATCAATTTAAAAGAAGATTATCGCCAGTATCCCAGTTATCCAAACGGCTATTTAATACATGCCATTACTGGATTTGTGGCGGCATCGCTTGGTGCAGTGGCTATACCAGCTTTACTAAGTAAGAATTTTGTAGCAGTAACTTTTTTAACTTTAGCTTTACAACAATTTAGAGATGTTCGAAAAATGGAAAAAGAAAGTCTTAGCGACTTAGAGAACACAGAATATACTTATCGTGGTAATGCTTATATTGATGGAATAGCAAAAACGTTTGAAGCTAGAAATTATATTGCTTTTATAACGGCACTAGCTACTTCCTTGACGATTACCATCTTACCATTTACTGAGATTATAAATAGTTTCTCAGGGATTATTATGGGTTTTATTGTCTTATATATGTTAAATCGTTTTTCTAAAGGAAAAACAATAGGAGATATAGCGTTGGTAAAGGAAGGCAAGGTAGAAGTGAAAGACTCCAATTTATTTGTTGATGGAATCTATGTGAGTAATATTCTTGGTACAGATAACGCCGAAAAGCTATTTCAACAAGAAGGAATTGCAGTTGTCATCCATCCGAAAGAAGAACATTTTCGAATTAATTTAGATAATTTCGGACAAAGACAAGCGGCATTGTTTGAAGCTACTAGGACTCTAGGGAACAAACGATACCATTTCACACGAAAAGATTATGAACAAGGGCGTATTGTTATTGCTCTCGTTCCCATAAAAGACGACATTGATGCGTTAATAGAAGTTGTTAATAAATGTCCACTGTTAGAGAGCGCTAAAAAATCTCACAGTGTAATGAAAACGAAAATGAAAGGAGATTAGTAACATGGGTAGAGAGTCGTCTATGAAGCCTGATTATCAAATATTAGCATACGTAACGATGGATAAAGAACGTGTACTATCAAGTTCCTGTTTATCTCTTCTAGCTAATAGTGAGGAGGATTTAAAGGAAATGACTGTTGATATTGCCAAGGGATTAAAAGCTGATGTCGTTCGATTAACAAATGGTGATCAAATGGTAATTAGAGTTTAACTCCGTGTTAATCTTCTAAAGACTTGAGCAAAAAGTTCAAGTCTTTAAAAAGTCAAATCAAATGAGTTGACATATGAATATGTAGTAGTTCAAAATTTTCTATAGATTAAAGGAAATGTATTATGTAGGACGTCAAGTTCTTTTTGAGGATTTGTATGGAAAGAAAGCTTTCTTTAGAAAGAAGTGGTTCACGAAGAAGGATTTTTTGGTATTCAAATTATTAGTCTCTATTTCTTTACTAGTTAGGTTGGTGTAGATGCTTCATATAAAAAGATGAACTTAGTATAACCTGAGTTCATCTATCTCGTGGATTAATTTGTTTAGGTTTGAGTTACTTGGTGAGTTCTTAGCAGCATGTAACTCTTTATGAACAATTGTATTTTTGTTATTTTAGCTCTCTCTAATTTTAGATACATTTCGATTCATAACCTTTCTACCAATATACTGATAAAACCATTTTTTAATTGGGGACAGTTCTTGACTATGCTTATTCAAGAATTTATCCGGTGAATCAAAAATACCAAAATCGTGATTAATTCCTTCTTTTTGTATATAGGTATCATTTTTATTCCAGTAAATTTGTGGTTCTTTAAAATCATTGGTAGCTACACCATAACCACAAAAGCCTTCATCACATTCCGAAAACTTTTCTTGAAGTTTATTTAAATAAGGGACATCAAGGATGAACCCTTCGATATTTAACCACATTCCTTCAAAAAATATTTCCACCCAACTATGCACAATGTTTTTAGGGGATAACCTATAAATCAGGCCTGTCATTGCTCCCTTTTGTAGTTCCTTGTCAATCGTAAATCCGTGAATTCGACAAGGGATTTCTACTGCTCTTAACAAAGCCATAAACAATGTCCCTTTTGTATTGCACTGCCCATATCCGTCATTTAGCACTCTACTTGCAGGTATTTTATCGTCAACATTATAACCAAATTTTATTTCATCCCTAACAAAATTATATATATCTAGTATCTTATGAAACTCATCTTTATCTTTCCATTTTCTATTCTTCACTAATTGCTGTATCAAAGTACATTCATAATCCAACATATCTGTAGCCAGCAAATATTCTTTCATACATATGACCTCCTTGTATCTTGATAGTCATATTGTACAAACGTATTTATAAACTTACTTTCAAAAATCTGCTATCCTTTATAATATCTCTTGCTGACATACCTGTCATTTTTTTATTGGTAAAAGCAAAATGAGCAGATGAGTCAAATCCTGACGCTATGGCTGCATCCGTAATACTTTCACCATTAAAAATCTTCTGGTACACCTTTTGAAGATTGTGAAGAACAATGTAACTTTTCAGCGGAATTCCAGTCTCTTCTTTGAAGAGATGAGAGATCCTGCTCTCAGACAAATACATTGCTTTTGCAAGATATTTCACACGAAGAGGTGTCTTTTCAGAATCACAGGAATCTATCATTTTTATTATAGTCTTGATTTTAGGATCAAATGCAGTAAGTGTATCATTATCGAAATAACTTACAACACTTTTAATTAAATCTGCATAGTTGCTACTTTTCTTAATAAGAACAGTATTTAATAATAACAATTGTAATTCGACGGCTCTATCTTCGCTAAGAATATAATAAGGGTTATTTTTTAGAAAGTATGTACGCATAGATCTTCCTAATTGACTTGTTGGGTGTACTAACATTGTGAAATGAATCAAGTCTTCCGTATAAAACTCATGGATTATATTTGCATTAACAGCAATTGCTTTGCAACTAATTTCTTCTCCATCCACATTGATTACTAGTTTCCCATTAGCACTAACAAACAACTGTAACAACCAATGACTATGTAGGTCTGATTTTATGCTATTTGTTATAGCACCAAAATTTTGTCCAATCATAAATATATCATTCAACTGCCTCACAACCTTTTCTTTTGTACTTTGTTTCGTGCCTTGACTCTTATGGGGCAAGGCAAGGCTAGACTAGAGAGAGCAGAATCAGGCTTTAGACACGTTTTTATTTTCAGTTTCGAAAAATTCATATGTTATTGCTATTTTTTGTCCGTGTTTATTACATGCTATACAATCTTAATCCATAAATTCAAATGAGTTCACTAATTTGGATAAACTATTTGCTTGGTCTGATAGTTGGTTTATTTCAGTGATAGTGCTGGCTTTCACTCCACCAAGACCAACAGTTAATTCATAAAGACCTCCATCAATTTTTATTACTTTCACAAAGCCAGTAGGATTTTCACTAAGTTTTTTTATCAAGACAGGTTTCTTATCTTTTTTCTTTTCTTCTTCATATAGTTTTTCGCTGTTTGGTGTTATGAATGAGTCATAAAATACTGCAATAATGTTATCACCTTGCTCTAAGACAATATTGTTTTCAAGGTCATTTGCTACTGTCATCTCTGAAGGAAGAAAATAGGAGTATATCTCTGTCACTTGATTGGGCTTAGGTTTCACATTATTAAAATTTTCCTGAGTAACACTTTCAACTTCTAACATAGTTTCTTCGGCAGTAGGGGATGAACATCCAATAACTAGCATTGGAATCATTAAAAATATTATCTGTTTTACATGTTTAAGCATTTTTTGCACTCCTTATTTTGTTACTAACGATTTGAAAAGCGAAGGATGAGATTTTTATCGTTCTTGTTACTGGTTGCATTATTAATAGTATGTTGTTATTTTATATAAGTGGAATATGAGCATATACTCATGTTTATATATTAAATTGCATGATAACTTTTTGCAATAGTATATCTACATAGAACGATTCATTACATTACATTTCGTAAATAGGAGATGTATAAGAGAGTTAATAGACTCTAAGATAGGAGAAAAAAATGAGATTCCGATTTGCTAGATTTACTACCGTTTTAACTATATTGGCTCTTGTTCTAGGAAATTTAGTAGTTGCAACAAAAGCAGGAGATGCATGTGGTACCGATTGGCCTAAATGCAATGGGAACTTTATTCCGAGTTTCACAGATTATAAAGTGCTTATAGAATATTCTCATAGGTTATTCACGGGTTGTTTAGGATTTGTTATTTTAATTAACGCAATAGTGGCTTGGAGAAAAAGTGAAACAGGCCTTCTTACAGTTAAGATATTGTCAATAACTTCAGTAATGCTGTTACTTCTTCAAGGATCTATCGGTGGGATGAATGTATTATTGGGAACTCCTCCTGGTTTTACAACGTTTGACGTTACTGTAAGCTTAGTTTTATTAATTAGTATTATTTTGTTAGAGGTAGCACTTGATAGAAAAAGTGAATTTGATGGGCAAGAGAAGTGGAAGGTGACAAATCAATATGGAGTGATTTTTAAACCAGCACTGGTTGTATTTTCACTTTATTTTATTGAAGTGTTAATAGGTGCTTTCTTTAAGCATAGTGGAGCAAGTAAAATAGCAAGTAATATAGTAGTTCATGAATCATTAATTGAATCTTTTACTTTTTCACAATTTATATACTCTATTCACGGTATATATAATACTATTATCTTAATAACTGCAGGGCTTATCCTGTTTTTATCTACCAGGAATGGATTATTAGTTAAAGAGTCTGTTGTTTTTTTCCTGTTAGTAATTACTAATGGATTAACCGGATATATAACACAATTGGCATATATCAGCGACCTTTCTTCGTCTGTACATATGATCATTGTTATACTAACGGTTGCTCAAGGGGCGTATCTTGTTGGCAGATCATATTTTGGAACATTTTTAGCAACTAGTTAATGTTAGTGTTGTTGCCAACATTTTACGGAATATTTACAGTTGTGTAACATCAACCGCAAAATTTGTTGTTATATGTTAGTATATAACAGTCCTAGTAAATGAAATTGAAACATGGTATAGAGGTGTTAGAAATGAATATAGATTTTATAAGTAAATTACTTTTGGGATTTTCTTTGTTTATCATGATTTCTGTTTTTTCTAATTTAACTGTGCATGCTAAATCAGATTCTACAAAGCTATCAACTATATATCATGTTTCAATTAATAGCGAATACATTGGAACTGTTAGTGATAAAGGTATAGTAGAAAAGGCAATTAATAAATTAGTAAAAGAACAACAACAACAATATAAAGACGATATTTTAGTTCCTGCGCAGGATATTAATTTTATACAGGAAATGACTTTCAGACCTGTTACAAATGATAAGTATATTGAGGACTGGATTAAAAGTAATATTCAAATAGGAACAGAAGCAACTAAGCTTGCCTTTGGTAAATATGCGTTATACGTAAAAAATGATGATTATGCTGAGAAGGTTTTAGAAACAATTAAAAACAAGTATGTCAAAAATAAGCATGAAAATTCTGAGCTAATCGAGGTTTCTTTTTCAGAGAAACCGATCCTAAGTCAAGCAACGATACAACCGGATAAAGTGTTAGAAATCAAAGAAGCAATAAAATATATCACAAAAGGAACTGTGAAGGACAGGATTCATATTGTTGAAAAAGATGATGTTTTAAGTAGAATTGCTGTTAAATATGCACTAACAACAGAACAACTTCTAAAACTCAATCCAAATCTCAGTGAAGACACAGTTCTGCAAATCGGACAAGAAATAAATGTCACAGATTATAAGTCGTTGTTGGACGTGAATGTGAAACAAAAATTGACCAGCAATGAAGACATTCCTTATGAAACAGAAATAATAAAAAGTGATGCAATGTTTAAAGGCGAATCTACTATTAAGCAAAATGGAACTAAAGGGGAAAAAACTGTAACCTATTTAATAATACAAAAGAATGGTACCAATAGTAGTAAGGAAGTAATCAAAGAAGAAATTAGGAAGCAACCTGTTAAGGAAATTGTAATTGAAGGAACAAAGGTAGTGCCGTCAAGAGGTACTGGTGATTTCAGTTGGCCAACTGTAGGTGGGATTGTCACCAGCCCAATGGGACCTCGTTGGGGAACAATTCACAAAGGTACGGATATTGCGGGAGTCAGTGATCGATCGATATTGGCTGCCGATAATGGCACTGTTACTTTTACTGGTTGGGATGGCGGTTATGGTAATAAAATCGTAATTGATCATAACAATGGATATAAGACAATATATGCTCACCTACAATCCATCAATGTTAAACCAGGTCAAACAGTTGCAAAAGGAACAAAAATGGGTGTGATGGGAACAACTGGTAACTCTACAGGTGTACATCTGCATATTGAGCTTTATAAAAATGGACGTCTAAAAGATTTGCAGGATTATGCAAACTAACAAACAAATGTATTAATAGAATTTTATAAGAAAGTGATACTTAAAAGAGGGAATCAAATGTCTATCAAGCTTTTTAAATATTTTTGTGTACCAATCTATATTGCGTTATTTATTTTTGCCACCTATTTAACTAGCATTATTTCGGCAACTTCATTCGATGACATGTTAATTATGACTCTAACCGTTTTGTTTTACTGGTTTATCTCATTAGTCATGATCAAATTAATAAAAAACTTAGGTAATATAAAGGTTCTCCTAATAAATACAACCATTAGCATGGTTGTTATTGCAATTGTAACAAGTATCCAGCAATTGTTGTTTATTAATATCCCATTTAGTTCTAGTTTTCTATTTTTGGGGATTAGCCTTATATTATTATTGTTATTACATCTCGTGGCAAACAGGATTGTAATACAGAATTAAGAATTATTAGCAAGTCAAAGACAAAAGACCACTGTAAATTATCAGTGGTCTTTTAAAACCTCTCTTTCCCTAAATTCTGGGGATCCTATCATACACAAATCCTCGTCTAACAAATTATAAATCTCAATTAAAATGAATTTTTGAATTGTAACATATATTCAGATAAACAAATACAGTAGTTTTGGGTAAAAGTTTCCCAAGTGAAAAATAATTGTATGAAGTTATGTTTTAGGGACTCATGTTGCTATTAAGGAAAGAGTAAAGTAATGATGAAGGTATATCATTTTGAAAACTAACAAACTAAATAAAAAATACGCATTAACATGAAACAGTTATAAAACATGAAGCAGGTATTAGCCGTAGTATTTTTAAATGTACGTATTTTCGAATCTTATATAAAGTTATAAATTAAAACTGGAGGTAATCTTTATCATAAATTAATTAATTAATTAGGAGGGAAAACAACATGATAGATATGTTTAACACTTTAAATCCCGTTACACAAGCATTAGTTGGAACCTTGTTTACATGGGGGATGACTGCACTTGGAGCTGCACTGGTGTTTACACGAAAACAATGAATCAAAAGCTCTTAGATGGAATGCTTGGCTTTGCTGGTGGCGTTATGATTGCAGCAAGCTTTTGGTCTTTACTGTCACCAGCTATTGACAAGGCAGAGAGTGATGCACAGCCGGCTTGGTTTCCAGCAGCAATAGGCTTTATGCTAGGAGGAATATTTCTTTGGGGTATAGATAAGCTTATCCCACATTTACATCCAAACGCAGAACCGAACACTGCTGAAGGTATTCATCCGGATAGAAGGAGGAGAAGTACGCTACTAGTTCTTGCCATTACTTTGCATAATATTCCAGAGGGACTTGCGATTGGTGTAGCATTTGGAGCGGTTGCCGCTGGTTTTCCAGAAGCATCATTAGCTGCCGCAGTAACATTAGCTATTGGAATTGGTATTCAAAACTTTCCGGAAGGTACAGCAGTTTCCATGCCTTTGCGCAGAGAAGGAATGTCACGTAGAAAGAGCTTTATGTATGGGCAGTTTTCAGGTATGGTTGAGCCAATTGCCGCAGTAATAGGTGTCCTTGCAGTAACTTTAATGGAGCCACTTTTACCGTTTGCATTAAGCTTTGCTGCAGGAGCGATGATTTTTGTCGTAGCGGAGGAGGTTATTCCGGGTTCTCAGGAAAATGGCAATAAAGATCTTGCATCTATGTGTTTGATGGTAGGATTTACTGTAATGATGATTCTGGATGTTGCATTAGGGTGAAGAAATAGACAGTTCATTGTTACATGATTTAAAAAAAGGAAGACGTAAGGATCGTAACGGTTTCCGTTACCTATCGCAAACATTCAAAATGTGAGCTGAAATGACCACCAAATTGTAGGCTGATTTGGTGGTCATTTTTTGTTGGTTTAAAAGGATTTCTTATGGAAACTGCATTAAAATTGTATGGTAAATTGCAGGCTTAATTGTAAGGGTACAACGGCTATTGTGCCCCTACATTTTCAGTCGCATATTAGTAAGCAATTTGCTGTACATTTTGTCGGTGAAATTTAACAACTAACTAAATTCCTTTTTTTTTTTATTTTATATTCAAATTTACATTTGAATGAACAAAGAATATGTTGTAGGATAAAACTATATTCAAACGAATATTTGAATAAGGAGGGGTGACAATAATGCGAAAAGATACTTGTGAAATTTATTGTTATGATGAAGAAAAGGTCAATCGAGTTCAACAAAAAATGGAAAAAGAAGATATATCGGGAGTTGTGAAGATGTTTAAAGTTCTTGCAGATGAAAACCGTGCGAAAATTGTTTTGTCCTTATCTCAAGAAGGAGAACTTTGTGTTTGTGATGTAGCGAATATTATTGATTCATCGGTTGCTACGACTTCTCATCATTTAAGAATGCTAAGTAATATGGGGTTAGCCAAGTATCGAAAAGAAGGGAAATTAGTCTTTTATTCTTTAGATGACGAGCATGTAAAGCAATTATTACTTCTTGCTTCAACACATCAAAAGGAGTTGATTTCGAATGGCAAATGATAAAGACATGGAGAAGCAAGACGAAAAAGTTTATCGGGTTCAAGGTTTTACTTGTACAAGTTGCGCTTCACAATTTGAACAAAATGTTAAAAAAATATCTGGTGTTCTAGATGCAAAAGTAAATTTTGGTGCATCAAAAGTCTCTGTAAGCGGAGAAGCAACCATTGAGGAGTTAGAGAAAGCAGGTTCTTTTGAGAATTTAAAACTTAGACCAGAGAACGAACAGGTTCAAGAGGAAAAAACACCATTTTGGAAAGAAAAAGAAAACATTCGTGTCATGATTTCAACCGTGCTTATTATCGTTGCTTGGTTATTAGGTAAACAATTTGGTGAAGAAAGTACACAATCGATTTTGTTATATGGTGCCTCCATGTTACTTGCTGGATACACACTGTTTATTAAAGGGTTGAAAAATCTTTTCCAATTCCAGTTTGATATGAATGTTCTAATGACTGTTGCAGTTATTGGGGCGGCAGCTATTGGTGAATGGGGAGAAGGTGCAGTTGTTGTCATCTTGTTTGCAGTGAGTGAGGCACTAGAATCTTACTCAATGGATAAAGCGCGACAGTCAATTCGTTCTTTAATGGACATTGCACCAAAAGAAGCGCTTATTCGAAGAGGAAATGAAGAAATGATGGTTGCAGTTGAAGATATTCAAGTTGATGATATCATGATTGTAAAGCCAGGGCAAAAGCTTGCAATGGACGGGGTTGTTGTTAAAGGAGAATCAACGATAAACCAAGCAACCATTACAGGTGAATCTGTTCCTATTACGAAATCAATTGATGATGAAGTGTTTGCTGGAACATTAAATGATGAAGGACTTCTAGAAGTCAAAGTAACAAAGCGTGTTGAAGATACGACGATTGCAAAGATTATTCACCTTGTTGAAGAAGCACAAGCAGAAAGAGCACCTTCTCAAGCTTTTGTAGATAAATTTGCAAAAATTTATACACCAGCTATTATTTTATTTGCTTTAGGATTAGCAGTTGTCCCACCTTTATTGCTGGGGGCAGATTGGAGCGAATGGATTTATAGAGGGTTAGCTGTTCTTGTTGTTGGATGTCCGTGTGCCTTAGTTGTATCAACTCCTGTTTCCATCGTTACGGCGATTGGAAATGCCGCAAAAAATGGTGTTTTAATTAAAGGTGGTATTCATTTAGAAGAAGCAGGGGCTTTAACTGCATTTGCTTTTGATAAGACAGGTACATTAACTAAAGGTGTTCCAGAGGTTACAGATATAGTTCAAGTAGCTCAAAAAGACGAAAAAGAAATGTTAGGAATTGCCGCAGCTTTAGAAAAAGGGTCAGGTCATCCACTTGCTTCAGCGATTATGCGAAAAGCTGATAATGATAAGGTTGATTTTGATGCTTTAACTATTGAAAATTTTTCTTCAATTACAGGGAAAGGCGTAAAGGCAAGTGTTAATGGCACGTTTTATTATATTGGTAGTCCTCGCTTATTTGAAGAAGTTCTTGATTCAGGCGTTTCAAGTGAATTGAAAAATCAAATTAAAGACCTTCAAAAGCAAGGAAAAACCGTGATGGTATTAGGTGCCGAGAATGAAATTTTAACGCTTATTGCCGTAGCTGATGAGGTTCGAGAAACAAGTAAAGAAGCAATTCAAAAGCTTTATAACATGGGTATTAAGAAAACCGTGATGTTAACGGGTGACAACGAAGCAACGGCTCAAGCGATTGGTAAAAAGCTTGGTGTCAATGAAATAAAAGCAGAGCTTATGCCACAAGAAAAACTTGAATATATAAAAAAATTACGAAGTGAAGAAGAAAATGTTGCCATGATTGGTGATGGTGTAAACGATGCACCAGCTCTAGCAGCTTCAACCGTTGGTATTGCAATGGGGGGTGCTGGAACAGATACCGCACTTGAAACGGCTGATATTGTTTTAATGGCAGATGATTTAGAAAAGCTCCCATTTACGATTAAATTAAGTAAAAAAGCACTTCAAATCATTAAACAAAACATTTCATTTGCTCTAGGCATTAAATTATTAGCGTTAATATTAGTTATTCCAGGATGGTTAACACTATGGATGGCAATTTTCGCTGATATGGGAGCCACATTACTTGTTACATTAAATGGACTTCGATTATTAAGAGTTAAAGGATAGGGAATTGGTTTTTCAAGTTTCTTTTTAATAACAATTGAAATTCACTACTCTTAAAGGGAGCTTAGTTGAAGAAGCAATTGAAAATAAATAGAAGAAAAAATACGGTGAAATTCGCTATGCAATTTTAGGTACATTTGATGGCGTAATTTCAAGTTTTGCGATAGGTAACGGAACCCGTTATAATGATCGTCTTTCTTTTTTGAAAAATATAAGCAATACGCTATTTTATAGTCAAGTTAGTCAATTTCATAATACTGATTTTTAGCTATCTTCATCCATATAGTCGGATTAAACCGTCTCCTAACTATATATGGATGAAGATAGCTGTATAAGGTAATTATGAAATTTACTCAAGTACTTATCGCATTAATACAATCACAACTAATGATGTAAAGCGTGTTTAATCGTATGCTCTAGTTAAGTTTATTACATGTTCATCATCGTGTGCATAACAAAGGGTTGTTCCTTGTGGGTTCTCCTAATGCTTTAAATAATTGAAAGATTACAAATATTGTTTCTTCATCTAATACTCCATATTTATTTTCATTTTTGACATGATCAGCCATCTAATTACCTCTTATACTCATGGCAGTGGTATTAAAATGTCAATTAGTTAATATAAAATGTTGTAGCTAATGAACCTGAATAAACTCCATAAACAACAAAACAGTAATTATGCCAAGACTTAGGAACTGTGCGAAATGAGAAAATTTTAATTTGGAATACGGCTTAGCTATTAATTCAAAAACACTAACGTAACTTAAAGAACCAATGGAAATACCCATAAATATAGCTCTAAGACGATTATCTTGAAAAAAACTCTGCTCACCTAAAAGTAGGGCTAAAAAGAAACACGAAACGATAAGAAATGAGAATGTAATAAAAGAAAATATCGAGTAGAGAGCACTACTTGCACTCACTAGCGATAGAAATAAAGCAAGTCCTTCAGGTATTTGATGGATTATGAAGGATGCAGTGAGATCATTGGATAATTGATTATTGATCCAATTGGAACTGATTGCTATGCCAGCCGGGAAGTTGTGTATAGCAATCGCAATTACTAAAAAGAAGGCACCGAATGAAATAGCGTTATTTTTTTTCGATTCTATGTGAAAGGATTCGGTAAGTAGGTGTATTTCGTGCATGAATACGATCCCTAATAGAATGCTGATTAGTAACCCAAACTGATCATAAGTCCCGGTTGATTCAGGAATTACCTCAAATATGATAAGTCCTAAAACAAGGGATCCTGAATATACATAAAGTTTGTTCACTTGCTTGACAAATTTATTTATAATCCATCCTAAAACCCCTCCTAGTATTAATCCTACCAATGCAAAAATACTTAATTCTACCATCGTTTGTATATTCACTTTTTTATCATTCCTTATTTACCTGGATTTTAAAATATTCACTTATACAAGCCTATACATAGTTGTTTGATAATATGAAATGTAATTAGCGGAAGTTTACTGTTTATTTTTAAAATAATTTTTTTCTGCAAGGAAAAAATAACAATTAGATGGCGGATAAAAGGATTTCTTCAAGACAACGTGTTTAAAATTAAAATGTTGTTTATATTTAAAAAATTAGAAAATACTTTTAGTGAATCACATATATGATAATATATTCATATATAGATGTTAGGAGGATTTTTTTAGAATGGGACATGATCATTCACACGGTGCTAACAAAAAAGCGTTAATGATTAGTTTTATTATTACAACAGGATACATGATCGTAGAAGCACTCGGGGGCTTTATAACAAATAGTCTGGCCTTATTGTCAGATGCTGGACACATGTTAAGTGATTCAGTTTCTTTAGGGGTAGGATTAGTCGCATTTATCTTAGGAGAAAAAACAGCAAACTATAGTAAGACATACGGTTACAAAAGGTTTGAAATACTTGCGGCTCTTTTTAATGGAGTGACACTTGTTTTAATCGCTTTATATATTTTTTACGAAGCATATCAACGTTTTGTTGATCCGCCAAAGGTGGCGTCCACAGGTATGTTGATCATAGGCATTATTGGTCTATTGGTTAATATTTTTGTCGCTTGGATATTAATGCGTGGTGATACAGAAGAAAACTTAAATCTAAGAGCGGCCTTTCTTCATGTGATTGGTGACATGCTTGGCTCTGTAGGTGCAATTATTGCTGCATTATTAATCATGTTCTTTGGTTTGGGTTGGGCAGATCCGCTTGCAAGTGTGCTTGTGGCCATTCTTGTTTTGATTAGTGGATGGCGTGTAACAAAAGATGCTGTTCATGTATTAATGGAAGGTACTCCAAAAAATGTTGACATTGATGAATTGATTAATACATTGCAAAAAGTAGATGGAATTTCAAATATTCACGACCTACATGTATGGAGCATAACTAGCGGACAGAATGCACTTTCCTGTCATGTGGTAGTTAGGGAAAATATTACTATTCGAGAAACTCAAAAATTATTGAGAACAATTGAACATCAATTAGAACATCAAGGTATTGATCATGTAACTGTTCAAGTGGAGAACGAGGAACATCCTCACGATGATTCCATAATGTGTCAAATAGAAGAACAGGGGTCCCACAGTCATCATCATTAAAAAGTATTATTGCGATGGGAGAGTAAAGAGTAGTGAATTTTCAAAACTAAAATGGAGGGGGAGATACTTGTGGAAGCAGCAAAGAAAGTGAAACAAGAATATGTTCTCGACGGTCTTGACTGTGCAAATTGTGCAGTAAAGATTGAGAATGGTGTTTCAAAGGTGAAAGGTATTGAGAACTGTTCGGTTAATTTCGCAACTAAGACTATTTCATTTGAATTAGATGAACAGAAACAAGATGAGGTATCTAATGAAGCGAGGAAAGTGATCGGGAAATTAGAACCAGCGATCGATGTGAAAAATAAAAATCAAGGTAATTATTCAACATCGAATAAAGTGTTTGTTTTAGAAGGTTTGGATTGTGCTAGCTGTGCGGCCAAAATAGAAAAAGAAGTTGGTAAGATGGATGGCGTGTCAACCTCAACTGTTGATTTTGTATCTAAGAAGTTAACCGTTGATTTTAGTAATCCTTCCGAGACAGATTCTATTTCAGAAAAAATAAAACAAACGATTACACGGTTAGAACCGCATATTAAACCGATAGAATTTCAGAAAAATCAAAGTCATGACAATAATAATGCCCATGATCATGATCATGGCGACGGAGGAATAAAGCCACTCTTAACGAGATTAGTAGCTGGTGCTGTCATTACAGCAATCCCATTATTTGGACAATTCATACCAACAATTGAAATAGCACTTTTTCTAGTTGGCTATTTACTGATTGGTGGAGATATTGTATGGCGGGCTGTCAAAAACATCACGCGTGGGCAAGTGTTTGATGAACATTTCTTAATGAGCCTTGCTACTATAGGTGCTTTCTTGATTGGTGAGTATCCAGAGGGTATTGCGGTTATGCTTTTTTATCAGGTTGGCGAACTGTTCCAAAGTTTAGCGGTTAACCGATCTCGAAAGTCTATTAGTGATTTGATGGATATTCGGCCAGATTATGCAAATCTGAAAGTGAATGGGGAAGAAAAGAAAGTTAGTCCGGAAGAAGTGAATATTGGAGATATTATTATCGTTAAAGCTGGTGAAAAGGTTCCATTAGATGGAAAAGTACTAGAAGGAAGCTCAACTGTTGATACTTCTGCATTAACCGGGGAATCAGTTCCTGGAAGTGTAAAAGCTGGTAATGAAGTGCTATCAGGATTTATTAATAAAAATGGTTTGTTAACAGTAGAAGTAACAAAAGTCTTTGCGGAGTCTACAGTTAGTAAAATTCTTGATCTTGTGCAAAATGCAAGTGGTAGAAAAGCTCCAACAGAGAATTTTATAACGAAATTTGCACGATATTATACGCCGGTAGTAGTAATCATTGCTGCATTCGTTGCCTTTATTCCGCCATTAATACTAACAGGAGCAACATTTTCAGAATGGATTTATAGAGCATTAATTTTCTTAGTTATTTCTTGTCCGTGTGCCCTCGTTGTGTCTATACCATTAGGATTCTTCGGAGGAATTGGTGGTGCAGCAAAACAAGGGATATTAGTCAAAGGTGCAAATTATCTAGAAGGCCTTAATAGTGTGAAGTATGCTGTTTTTGATAAAACAGGTACGTTAACAAAAGGGGTATTTAAAGTTACCGATATACACTCTGAAGGTAATTTCACGAAGGAAAAGTTATTGGAGTATGCGGCTTTCGCTGAGGTCCATTCCAATCACCCAATTGCAACTTCAATATTAAATGCATATGACAAAGAAGTAAATCGTGAGGTTATTTCTAATTATAATGAAGTTTCAGGTCACGGCATAGAAGTGGATGTAGATGGTAGTCATATCCTTGCAGGTAACAAGAAACTAATGGATAAAGAAAACATTGAGTACGTTGAACCAACAAAAATTGGGACAGTTGTCCATGTAGCAGTGAACAAAAAATATGCTGGTTATATCATTATTTCAGACGAAATAAAAGAAGATGCATTAGAAGCAATGAAAGCATTAAAAGCTTTAGGTGTAAAAAAGACAATTATGCTTACAGGTGATTCAAAGGCAGTTGCCACTGAAGTTAGTAACGCGCTTCAACTTGATGAATTTTATGCAGAACTATTGCCGCATGAGAAAGTAGCAAAAATGGAAGCGTTAGATAGTGAAAAGCTTGAAGGTGAGAAATCTATATTCGTTGGTGATGGCATTAATGACACGCCAGTTCTTGCAAGAGCTGATATTGGTGTAGCCATGGGTGGCTTAGGATCAGATGCAGCTATTGAAGCCGCTGATGTGGTGATCATGACCGATGAACCATCTAAATTAGCGGTGGGAATCAAAAAAGCAAAATATACGAAAAAAATTGTTTGGCAAAATATTATTTTAGCCTTAGGAGTTAAAGCGATCGTTCTTTTATTAGGTGCATTTGGTTTAGCGACAATGTGGGAGGCAATCATATCAGATGTCGGGGTTACTTTATTAGCAGTTCTAAATTCGATGAGAGTTCTAAGAAATAATTAGTAAGACAGAGGAAAAGTGGTGTTAGTAATTTAAAACAAGTTGTATATGCCTCCAATTGTAAATCGTTGGAGGCAATATTTTTGTCTAAGATCTATACCTGATTTTGACACTTTTATGACACTTTTTTTATTAAATAAATGTATACTGCTTTTCATGGTATGATTAGCATTTAATACTTTTTACACTATAAAGGTGATGAACACAGTGAAAACAATCATTTCACTATTTTGCTTATTGTATGGTCTCAGGTTGTGGACTAAAAATAGATGGAAATATGTCTGAGCAAGTCCAACCTTTTTAAAAAGCAGAAATCTGAGTTTAGAAGATTTAAAAGGAAATTAATGGATATCCAATACTTGTCCACCAATGACAGGAAACATGTCTAGTCTTTAATGTAAAATGAAACAAAACAGTATAGAAGGTGTACAATTAGTTCGTTTAGAATCGATCCAAAAGTGGATAAACCATCGCGCCGAAAAGAATTTGGGGACAAGTTCCAAGCTGATTATAATATCTATGATTTCTTAACAGGATACACTTTTAAAGAAATAAAACGAATTTCTATTAAGTCATTTATTAAAGATCTAAACAACGTCCTCTAAGTTATTTATAGAAGCGTAAAATAATAAGAGAAAGGAAGATAGTATGACTAAAGGAAAGAAACGAGTTATCATGTTAATTGGGTTGTTAGTATTTAGTTTACTACAAATAAAAACAGTAAATGCTCATTCAGTATTAGAAATAGCGACACCAAAAGATGGAGCACAGTTGGAAAGTCCTATTACAAATATAGAGCTATCCTTCAACACAAAAGTTGAAAATGGAAGTACGCTTTATGTGGTTAAAAATAATGAAACAAAAATTCAACCAAACTCTGTTAAGATAAATGATAACACGATGGTTGGTGTTTTTAATGAGTTGGACGCAGGTATATATCAGGTGAAATGGAAAATTCTTGGTGCAGACGGACATATCATTGATGGGGAGTACTCATTTACTATAGCAGCCCAGGATGACGATGAGCAAACAGAAAATGCTGGAGATAAAAACAAAGAAGAGCAAACAGAGAACACGACTCCAACAGATCCTACTGAGACACAAGAAACAGTGGATGAAGGAAAACAAACAAATGAGGAAAGCTTGGACCAAAGCACACAGGAGGATGTGGACACTGCTAGTGATAACGCTGTGACTAAGGATACAAAAGATGAGGGGGAATCTTCATTTCTTGTATACGGAATAATAATCATATTTTCTATATTAGTAGTGGCACTCTTTTTATGGCTATTATTTGCTAAGAGTAAAAAATAAAAGGATGATTATATAATGATGATGTTTATAGTTTCTTTAACGGAATTAATACTATATATATGCTTCTCCGTGATTGTTGGAACGAGTATACTATTGCTTATTCCTGATAACAAAAAACCCCCATTAAAGATAAATAAGAAGTTACTTTATACCGCAGTAGGTTTGATTCCATTGACTGCATTATTACCAGTTATTAGTACCGCGGAAATTCTAAACGGTGATCAGAATTTTTTGTTTATATTTAAAAGTATATTACTAACATTTGAGGTAGGGAAATCTTGGCTATTTATTTTAGTTATTACAACTATACTTATACGTGTTTTAATTACTAAAAGCTTTGCATCAGATAAACGGCTTATTGGACTTGCTTTATTCCTTACATTGTTAATGTTACTAGGTTATACAAAATCAAGCCATGCAGCAACTATTACGGAATGGCAAGGTTTTCTTTTCCATTCTCTTCACTTTTTGGCTGTTACGGTGTGGATTGGAATACTATTTGTGGTGAGTTGGTTTGCGGTCAGTAAAGAAAATTGGATGCCATTTTTAAAGTGGTTTACACCGACATCAATAGTATGCTTAGTGGTAACAATTGTTGCAGGTTACTTTACTATGGGGATAGATATTAACTCTTATAATAATCCCGATGCGTCTATTCTCCAAGAGTATCAAAATAGTCTCGTTGTTAATTATGGACAAGCATTATTATTTAAACATATATTTATCATTTCACTTATTATATTTGCAGTGATCAATGGTATTCTTTTTAGAAAGAAGTATAATCAGGAATCCTTCAACCCGCTGAAATGGGCAAGACTAGAAAGTATTTATGCCTTTGTAGTATTTGGATTAACCGCATTTATGGGGCAGTCATGGCCACCTCATCAATTGTATAGCTTAATAAAAGCTTATGGTGCATCGCCAATTTTTACTACAATATATGATGGAGAATTTATAAGTACAATTCAAAACGCAGAGAAAACAGGTATTTATAATGTAATGATTTCTTTTGGTTTAGAGAGTTACTTACTATTTTTAATCGGTGTTCTATTTATGATTATTACAATTCTGGCAGCAGTAAAAAGACATTCTGTTTTTGTATCTTCCATCTCTTCTCTGTTAATGGTATTAACTGTATATTTTGGTATTATGTTAGGGATTCAATAGATTGATTATCATGGTTGGTTTAGAATGACAGTCTAGTATTATTGTTGGATGGGGGGCAAATGATGCATAATAATAACATAAAAAACAATCCACTGTTTGTTTTAGGATCGATATTATTTGGTATAAAGACATATATAATTTATAGATTTCTGTTTGATATTGAATTAGACAACTTCATGCAGGAACTAATACTACTGATAAATCCATTTGTATCTTCATTTTTGTTTTTTTCCTTGAGCGTTTGGTATAAAAAGCATTCACAACAAATGAAGTTCATAAGATATTCTTCATTAATTGGAACAATTATTTTATATATCAATCTTGTTTTTTATCGTTCGTTCACTGATTTTATTACAATCCCTCAGTTGTTTCAGCTCGATAATATGGGAGATTTAGGTTCTAGCATATTTTCGTTGATCCGATTGTACGATTTAATTCTAATTGTAGATGTTGTTGTTATCTGGTATTTAAGTGGTAAAAAACAACATACGATGTCAGTTGATTATTCTAAGCGTAAAAAAAGAATGACCTTAGCACTATCACTTTTATTATTAATAGGTAACTTCATTTTAGCTGAAATAGAGAGACCACAGCTTTTTACTAGAGCATTTGATCGTGAATACCTTGTCAAGAATATTGGTTTATTCAATTATCATATTTACGATCTTGCATTAAATACTAAAGTCAAAACACAGCGTGTGTTTGCGGATGATAATCAACTTACAGAAATAAAAGAATATGTGAATAATAAGCAAAGTGATGTACAGTCAGAACTATTTGGGTTAGCAAAAGGAAAGAACCTCATTTTTATTTCGGCGGAATCTCTGCAGAATTTTGTGATTAATAACAAGGTCAATGGTAAGGAGATAACGCCATTTTTAAATAGTTTAGTAGAAGATGAGGATACATTTTACTTTAATAACTTTTATCACCAAGCGATGCAGGGGAAAACATCAGATTCAGAATTCTTAGCAGAAAATTCACTATATCCTTTGCCAAGAGGTGCAGCATTTTTTACACATAGTCAAAACGAATATAATGCACTACCAGAAATTTTAAAAGAAAAAGCTAATTATTCTTCTGCTGTATTTCATGCGAACAACAAAAGTTTTTGGAACAGAGATGAAATGTATAAAAGCTTAGGTTACGACCGTTATTATGGTGAACAAGCATTTCAAATAACTGAAGAAAACTCTATAGGTTGGGGACTAAAAGATAAGCCGTTTTTTGAACAATCTATTAAATACTTGCAGTCAAAAAGTCAACCATTTTATACGAAATTCATAACTTTAACCAATCATTTTCCTTATGAATTGAATGAAGAAGATCGGTCAATAGAGCCTTATGATTCTAATTCACAAACGCTTAATAATTACTTTCCAACAGTAAGATACACTGATGAAGCAATTGAACAATTCTTTGCACAATTAAAAGATGCGGGTCTATATGAGAATTCTATCATTGTTATCATGGGTGATCATTATGGAATTAGTGAAAATCATAATAAAGCAATGAGTCAGTATCTAGGTAAAGATCAAATTACGCCGTATGATCATGTACAATTACAACGCGTTCCTTTGTTTATTCATGTTCCGGGAAGTGGAAAAGGTGAAGTCATCTCTAGAGTTGCGGGACAAATAGATATTAAACCAACTTTGCTGAGTCTAATGGGAATCAAAAATGAAAGAGATATTTATTTTGGAAACAACCTGTTCATCAATGACCGAAAAGGATTCGTTGCATTAAGAAATGGTGATTTCATAAGTGAGAATTATTTATATACAGAGGGTGTTTGTTACGATCGTCAATCTGGAGAAACAATAGTGGATAAAAATGATCTAGACAATGAAACAGAAAATCCATGTGGCCCTATACAAGAGAAAATACTAAAAGAACTTAGCTATTCTGATGAAATTGTCTATGGTGATTTGTTTAGGTATGCTAATTTCATGAAATAGAATGACAAATAGAATGAGGGAATTGTTTCCTCATTCTATTTTATTTGTTTTATTTTACTTGCATGAATTGGGATGCTATATTATAGCTATGTTTTTTTGCAACTTATGTTTTATAGTAAATGTATCTTCTTAGCTTCAAATCGCAAATGTTATGATTTTTTGGGTTTCATGATTAACATAATACTGATAAGAAGAGAAAAGGCAGTAAATGCTAAAAATGGTATAGTAATAAAACCAAGCCAATTAATATATTCAGCGCTACATGGGACACCATTTGCACATGGCTTTATCTCGGCAAAACCAGGAATTTTCTGTTCCATATAATGAAAAAGGGAAATAGTCCAACCAATTGAAGCGAGAGGTAACACATATTTTTTAACAGCCAAATCATTTTGAAACGTAGCTATTCCAAGGATTAATGATAAGGGATACATCAATATACGTTGATACCAACAAAGTTCACAAGGAACGAAACCACGTATTTCACTAAAATACAAACTACCTAAAGTAGCAATAACGGAAACAATCCATGCCAAATAGAGTAAAGACTGGTTTTTGTTATTAGTCATATTACTACTTACCTTCCAGTGCTTGATCTATAGCTTTTTTTATTGCTTCATAATCAAATGGTTTTTCAATTATTATGTTATTGACCATAATAGTTGGGGTTTGTTTGACATTAAACGCATTAACTAATGTTGTATCTTTGTTAACTTCTTCAAGTTCTGATTGGTTATTTAAAGCAGATTTCAATTGTTCTGAATCAATATTAGGAATAGTTTCTGCTACTTCAAGTAGCTTCTCATTTGTAATCCATGAACTATCATGATCTTCACTCGGCTGTTCTTTGAAAAGCGCTTTATGGAATTCCCAATAAGCATCTGGGTTTAGTTTATAAACAGATTCAGCTGCAAGAGAAGCAAGATTTGATTCTTGTCCGTGAAATAATACATTTATATAGGAAAATTTCACCTTGCCTGTATCCACATAATCACTTACGAGTTGAGGGAAAATACTTTCTCCCCAAGCTTTACATGCAGGACATTTAAAATCTCCGAACTCTACTACGGATACAGGTGCGTCTGCATCACCTAATGTTGGTTGCCCATCAATGGAGGGCTGTTCTTCAATTTCCTCGATTCCATTAGATTCTGATTTATTGTTATTTATTACAACCAATGTAATTATCAATGCAATAATGATTACAGTGAAAATAACAATAGATCTAAATGGCGAGCTTTTACTTTGCATTTCAACACCTCTTTATATTCTAATTTTAGTGTGTGAATCATCCAACTTATTATTAATAGATTTAAATGGGGAGGTAGTTTGACAGATATATTAGATATTGCTAATGTGATGATAACAAAACAACTTAGACATGTCTATGTTAAATCCACTTTAATGTTTGCGTCATATAATAGAGCTTATATGTTTTATAAAAACCTGAGTCTCTTTTCAAAGAGACTCAGGTTAAGTGATAATTAATAAAATCGATAATGAAGCTAACACAAAAATATCGCAATACCGAAGAAGCTAAACATGGGGATGTGGCATCATCGCCGTCCTCCTAGATGGTATGCGAATGGCGGCTACTTTTAATATAATTTTTGATAAAAAAACACCCCAATTGCTACTCATCCTAACAATTGGCGGTGTTTAATATACTCAATAATAATCTCATTTACAAATAGACTGCAAATGATACTTTAACGTGTGAATCATTTTCTCATAGGTAAACAACTTAGGGTGCAACAAATGATGTAAGGCCATTCCGTCGACTAAGGTATGTAATCGATCAATCTCCGTGTCAAAATCAAGACCATGCTTCGTAAGGTGGTAAGATTCTAAGGTACCGATGATATTAGCAAAACCATCATGCATCTCGCTGTATACTTTTTCACTTGTAGCTTTTAACTTCGAATCAACGAGGGTTTTTGCAGAAAATACAAACCACACCTCCATTTCTATCCTTCTATCTTCGTCTATTGGCAACAATTCAGATACTGCTAGTGTTACCATTTCTAATGGAGCACCTTGATAATTTGTGTTTTCTATACGCTGCTTCACGCGTTCGGAAACGAGATTCATCGAGTAAAGTAACAATTCGGATTGCGTGGAAAAGTAGTGGCGCAACGAACCGACTGACAATCCAGCAGTCTTTGCAATCTTACGTACACTGGCGTGCTCTAATCCTTCTTCAACAATTACTTTCCATGTAGCTTCTGCGATTTGAATTTTTCGTTTTTCTTGATCAATTAATTTTGGCATAAATATATTTTAACACACTTGTACTAAATAAATAAATTTGTTACTATTTAATACAGTTGTATTACATAAGGGGAGTGCTATTGTGATTGGTTGGTTGATTGTAGCGTGTGAGATTGGTTTTTGGATTTTTGTTATAGCAGGTTTGGTAGCTAGATATATTTTAAAAAGGAAAAAGCTCGGTGCTTTTTTACTTATTTGTACACCAATTGTGGATATTATCTTGCTAATTGCAACTGTGATTGACTTGAAAAATGGCGCTGTTGCATCCACTGTCCATGCAATAGCAGCCATTTATATCGGTGTAAGTGTAGCTTTTGGGCATCAAATGATTAAGTGGGCGGATAAGCGTTTTGCGTATAGATTTGCTAATGGCGAAAAGCCGGAAAAGAGGAAAAAGTATGGCAAGGAATACGCGAAACTGGAACGGCAGGGATGGTATCGTCATGTGTTGGCTTGGGTTATTGGTGGAGCTATATTAGTCGCAATCGTACTATATATCGATGATGCTTCACAGACAGAAGTATTGCTACGAACATTACAAACATGGACGGTTATCTTAGTAATAGATTGCATAATTAGTTTTAGTTATACTTTATTTCCTAGAAAAAGTGCTTCCTAATTCATTGCTTTTATCATTGTCTAGACCTCACTATTTATCCACCCAGTGACTAGGAGAGGTCTATCGCAATCACCTATCAACTATAAGTGTATAATAATCCCGCAAAAACAAATCGATCCTCATACTTTTGTACACCGATTCCTTTTCTATAACTATGTCATAAACACCGAAATCTACTTTATCTATATCAATTAATAAAGCTGCACCAGTACTATTTTCAGCTTCGAAGGATGGAATTTTTTCGTACGTGTATTCATCATCTTGTTGGACAATCATGGATGGTAAAATGTATCTATTGCCGTATTTATCTTTTGAAAATTCAGGTGTGATTTCTAGTCGCAGTACAATGTTATCTTCTAATTCTTCCATCGTCTTATAACTTACTAGTGTAGAATCAAGGTAAAAAGTGTGCTCCTCGGATAGATTAATTGTTTCCTTTTCTTCTAGGGTTTGAAGTTCCTCGCTTGTAATAGATTCAAATGGGACAAACGGCTGCTCATTCCACTCAGGTCCGATATAATTGTAATCCTCACTCTTCATAACTTCTGAGAGATCTGTCACCATATAATCATACCAAAATATAACTAATAGTGCGGAAATGATACCTACGGAGAAAAAGATTATGTGCTTTTTCCTCATGGATTTCTCTCCCATCTTTGTATACTCCATTAAGTGTAACAAATAGGTAAAAAAGTGGCTACAGAACTGGATTTTCTATAAATGAATATAAATTCAATAATTCAGGTGAAACTTTTCCAACACTCATCCGTCATTAGGGAAAGTAATTTTAGATAAATAGAATAAATTCAACAATGTCGTGCTTTAATGGAAGGAGAGGTGGTTTGATGGATGAAGACTATAAAAAGCAAATACTGGAGTGGTACGAAATATATAGTGCACCTATTTACAGATATATTTTATTGATGATTGGTGATCATGAGCAAGCGAAGGATTTAACCCATGATACGTTCCTAAAGGCATATAGCAGTAATAGCGATTTTCAAGGCATGACAAGTGATAAGAATTGGTTGTATCGAATTGCACGGAATGTAGCGATTGATTATATGCGAAAAAGAAAGCCGATCCGATTTTTGGTAGAATCAATTGGATCTTTACCGTCACCTGATGGTTGTCCGGAGAGTATTATCCAACTAGTAGAAGATCAAACACAACTGTTTCGTTCTTTAAGAAAATTAAAACGCTCTTATCAAGAGGTTATTATTCTACGAAAGATTCAAGAGTTATCGATCCAAGAAACTGCAGAGGTGCTCAATTGGAAGGAAAGTAAAGTAAAAACGACATTGTTCAGAGCTTTATCAGCTTTAAAAAAGCAAATGGTAAAGGAGGGATATGAGCATGGAACAATTCAATGACAAGAATGAATTTGATCAAACGTTTGAATCATTCAGAACAATTGATTTTAAGGACGCTGATAAAGAAGAAGTTTATACCAAGCTGAAGGCAGGTATGGAGCTTTCCGAGAAGAAAAGTAGCTTTTTCAAATTATATAACAACATCTTAACCACTGCAGTTATAGCTATGGTGCTTTGTATAGGTGGATACTTCATAGTGACTGAGGTTATTTTTGAAAGTACAGAATCCGCCCCCAATCCATATGAAGCATTATTAGCAAAAGGAGAAGCTACCATGAATGTAGTTGTTATTATTCCTGATGACACTAATTCTTTTGGAGTACCAGAGTTTATTGAAGGAAATGCAGATCATCCAATCGGTATTAAAATGATGACTCACGAAACCTTTCGTAATGATTATCCTGAAATAACTATTGAAGAAGAAGTTCCTTATTATCTGTTTGTAGACACAAATGAGATTGTTTATGAAACTAGTGATTATAGTCAAGCTGCACAATTTTATGCAGATACTTTTCCTGAAAGTAAAGATGACAACATCACTACAATTGAAACAGTCTTAATGCAACAATTTGAAAATGCTGATCAAGAATTGATTGATCTTTTAGATGCACCAGAAAATAACACAATTATTGGGAAAGATGAACAGAAAACACCAAAGTCTCCAACAGGGTTGGAACAATATCTAGAAGGAAAATATAGTTCGTATTTCACAGCAGATATGTATAGCGAATATATAGTCAACTATGCGTTAGCTTATCAATTAGCTGCATTCGATAACAACTATCATTTGCAAGTTGATTTTATTGAAATTACAGAGGAGGAAGGAATCTTAGGTTCATACGATTTCACAGCTTACGTAATTTACAATAAAGAGAGAGACGAACAACAACGTGTACAAATAACTGGAAGAGCGGGTGTGAATAGTGAAGGGAAAATAAATCATATAAATTTCACTAGTGACGGTGGTTTGTTAGAAGTATTAAGTTCTGGAAGTTAGAGCTATTGACTAGTGATCGTCTACAATAGAGATGATTCTGTGGAATAGACTTGGTTGATTGTTAGAAGCTTATGATTTTGAATTGATAACAATTCTGTTGCGTGATACAAAGTTATACTAAATCATTTCTTCAGGATGAAAAGCTCGGCAGGATGTTTAATTTCTGTTTACTTTCACTATTATTACGCATAATTTTAGTTTTGTCTAAACGTGAAAAAGAGAAAACAATTGTTAAAGTTACTTAGAAAGTTCGTTTTCCATCTGTGTAAATTTCAATTTTAATAGGTAAAAGTATGTAGAAAAATAAAAAATGTAAAAATTGATTATTTTTAGAGTTGCTCCGTTGTTGATTAATTTTTTGCACACAAAAATCTTTCAAACAAAAGCAAGGCTATTTCTGGCTCTTAACCTTAAAGATACTCAACATCAAAACTTCAAATTGTGAAAAATAATGACCTTGTTGTAGTATGAATTGTTTTGTTTAGTATTTCTTTAGTTTAATTAATGGGTCCGCATTGTGGTCCATACTGTGGTCCATACTATGGTCCATGTTGCAGTCCGTACTGTGGTCCAATATGGACCACAGTACGGACCTGAAAGCTTGCTTTTTACATGAAAACTTAACAATCAAAAATCAAAAAAATCCACCATACAAAATTGTTTGGTGGATTTGGCTACCTTTTACGAAGCCACTTAATGAGGAGGGAAGCACAAGAACCGTCCCCCTGCTTCCCCTGAGCAACTGATTTGCCAAGTCTCAACATGCATATGATAAAATACAAATAACTAACAAGTAGAGGTGTTTTATATGAAAATAGAAGTATGGTCAGATTTTGTTTGTCCATTTTGTTATATTGGAAAACGACGTTTAGAAATGGCACTTGATGCGTTTCCTCATAAAGAAGATGTAGAAGTTGAATTTAAAAGCTTTGAGCTTGATCCAAATGCTCCAGCTTATACTGAGGTAGGCATTTATGAATCGTTAGCGAAAAAATTCGGTTCGAGTGAAGCGCAAGTACGTGAAATGAATAAAGGGTTGATTGCACAGGCAGCTGAGATCGGGCTAGAGTACAACTACGATAATATGCGTCCAACGAACACATTTGATGCCCACCGTCTAGCCAAATACGCGAATACAGTTGGAAAAGAAAGCGAACTTACAGAAAAACTGTTGCACGGATATTTTACCGACTCTAAGAATGTTGGGGATATCGATACATTAGTGCAAATTGCAGAAGCATCTGGAATTGACCGTGAGAAAGCATTAGAAGTGTTGAACGAAAAATCGGCGTATGCGAATGACGTTCGCGCAGATGTACAGATGGCGCAACAAATTGGCGTTAGTGGTGTTCCATTTTTTGTAGTAAACAGCAAGTATGCGATCTCTGGTGCCCAGCCAATTGAAACGTTTACTAGTGCTTTAGAAAAAGTCTGGCAAGAAGAAAATCCAAAGCCGCAGTTTGAGGATCTTTCCAGTGGTGATGACGGTGTTTGTACGGATGACAGTTGTGCTGTTCCGTCTAAAGATGATAAATAATATGATGACTTGATTATAGACAGCTCTTTATGAAGTGGATATATTAGGTCGTAATCAAAAGAGTTCCTTAATTAATTTTGAAGAAGTTAAGTGTTCGTTTGTGAGAACATCTTTACTGATTAATTAGGGATCTTCTTTTTTGTTTAAAGGAACTTTCTAACGTTTGATCGTTTTCGCCATCTGTCTGCCATTTGCGCAGTCTATTTAGTTGATTCGCTAGTTTCGAATTACGAATACTAAAAAGTAAGCGAATATTCTGAAACATCTATCTGAAGAACCATTTCCTTGCTTCCACATCCAAAGCATAATAACAAATCCAACGGCCAAAATTTGATATAATGAAGAGTAAGTCGCAATATCAGCACAAGTTTTATAACAGTTTCTTAGGGAATATAAAAATAATCTGTAACAGAAAAGTGCTTATAAGTGCGGAGTTACGTTTCTAAATTATTTGCAACTGGATACACTAACTACTACATTGGAACTATTGAGAAAGGGTAGATCATTGCATGTCTGATAAATTGGATTTATCAAGCTTTGAAAAAAAGCTAGAAGTACGAAATATACAAATGGAAGACATTGACCAGATTTTAGAGATGCAAAAGGTCTGTTTTCCTAACATGGAGCCGTGGAAGCGGAAGCATTTGGAAAGTCACTTGACTATTTTTCCGGAAGGGCAATTTTGTGTGGAGTATGACGGCAAAATTATTGGTAGTTGCTCTGCCTTAATTGTTAACTTTGATGAATATGATGATAAGCATACATGGGATGATATTACCGATGAAGGATATATCACCAATCATAATCCAGAAGGCTATAATTTGTACGGCATCGAAGTCATGGTTAATCCCGAGTTTCGTGGAATGAAGATTGGGAAGCGTTTATACGAAGCGCGTAAGGATTTGGCAAGAGAGCTAAATTTAAAAAGTATTATCATTGGTGGACGAATTCCTAATTATCATAAATATGAAAGTGAACTAACGCCTCGGGAATACGTGGAAGAGGTTAGCAGTCAAAACATTCATGATCCAGTGTTAACGTTCCAAATTATGAATGGATTTACCGTGATGCGTATTAACCCTGGGTATTTGCCAGATGATCGGCAATCATTAAAATATGCGACGTTAATGGAATGGAATAACATTGATTATCGTGCGAAGTCTAAGCGTCATTTCAAAACAGCTTATCCAGTACGAATAACAGTTATTCAATATATGATGAAGAACATTGACTCGTTCGAGGAATTTGCTAAACAAGTAGAATATTATGTTGATGTTGCTTATGATTTCGGATCGGATTTTGCGGTGTTTCCAGAAATATTTACGACACAGCTAATGTCATTTTTGGAAGAAAAGGTGCCTTCAAAATCCATTCGTAAACTAGCGGAATATACGGAAGATTATATTGAACTATTTACGAAGCTAGCAGTTAGCTATAATGTGAATATCATTGGTGGTTCACACTTTGTCGAGGAAGATGACCATATTTATAATATTTCCTACTTATTCCGCCGAGACGGGACGATTGAAAAGCAATATAAAATCCATGTAACGCCGAATGAGCGGAAATGGTGGGGCATCCAGCCTGGAGATACGGTGAAAGTATTTGATACCGATTGTGGTAAAATTGCGATTCAAATTTGTTATGATATCCAGTTCCCTGAGCTTGCCAGATATGCGGTTGATCAAGGTGCTAATATCATATTTGTTCCGTTCTGTACCGATGATCGTCAAGGCTACTTACGTGTGCGCTACTGTGCACAAGCACGTGCGGTGGAAAATCAAGTATACACCGTTATCGCTGGAACAGTTGGTAACTTAACACAAGTGGAAAACATGGATATTCAATACGCACAATCAGGTATTTTCACGCCATCAGATTTCGAATTTGCTAGAGATGGAATCGTGGGCGAGTGTCACCCGAACATTGAAACCGTCGTTGTCGGTGATGTTGATCTTGAAATATTAAGACGTCAACGGAAATCTGGTACGGTCAGACAATTACGTGACAGACGTAGAGATCTATTCGAGGTAAAATATAATAACCTCGATACAGAAGTAAAGCCAATAAAGCATTAGGAAGATTATGAAAAGAACCTCAAGCATGGTGATATAACATGTTGAGGTCTTTCTTTTTGGCTTTTTTTAAAATTATTTTTTTTGCGTAAAATAGCTAGCATGCGAGGTAACATCGTGCTAAACAGACGCTGTAGAGAAGGCATGTACTGCGGTCGATGAGTCGATGACGGCCACCAGTGCGCTTATCTGTGACAAATGAGGCATTATTAGAATTGTGCGGCCACCAGCGCACTTATTTGGGTGAATTTGTTATTTCAACGAGTTGATATCGGTAAATAAGTGCTGTGGTGGCCGTCAAATCATCGAAATTGAAAATTCAAGCGAAATAAGCGCTTATATGGCCGCTCAATCCGGTTTGCTCCTCTGCTGTTGGTATAGCTAGAAGTGTGAGCAGAAACCAAGAGCAATACGTTACGACGGATCACTTCCAATATGTAATAAAAAGCACAAACTTTACGAAAAGATCTTTCTTTTAAAAAATGTGCATCTCAGCACTTCTTATTGCCATGATTAGCAATACGAGATTACGAACAGTTGCTGGCGTTGTCCTTAAAAAAATCCTTCAACCAAACGAAATTGGTTGAAGGATTTGGATATCTATTCTTCCTCGTCTTCATCTAAAATGGCGTTGAAGGCTTCTGATACTTTATCAAATTCCTCATCTGATTCGACTGCGGCTAATTCATTATTCTCGTCGATTTTAAGAAAAAAGACATCAATATCAGCGTCTTCATTTTCTTCACTTAAATCTTCCAAAAAACTTACAGCCACATAATCAGTTCCTTCTATTGTAAGCTTAGCTAGAACTTCAACAGGCTGTTCAGCTTCTGTGTCATCACTTATTGAAAACACTTCTCCAACCTCAATTTTATCTACTTCCATCTTCTTGCCCCTCCTCTTGTTTTAACATCCAAAATTTAGTTTTTGTTTAAAATAGCAAAATCATACAGATTGAGTGATTATTTTCGTTTCAATGCATGACACCACTAGTATAGCTGAGAATTAGTGCAAATTCGAACATTTAGAAGTCTCTGTAAGTAAAAAGAAATAACTTTGTAAAATCATTGACGGTTTCAAATTGCTAAATATGAACGCATGTATGGAACGTGTGTTCGTTTGTGTGTTATAATCTATTAAGGTAATGTTCTTTTAGGGTCAGGTTGGCTAACCTCGTTGAAAAGGGGGGATGCCTATGGGTATGTATGAGAGTTTGATGGTACTGATTGGTTTTGGTACTTTCTTGATTGCATTGCTCGCATTGATTGTAACTTTGATCAATAGAAAATAGACCTCCCTATTAGCCCGCAAAGTTTCTAGGTGAGGTCTACTGCAAAAGCGATAGCCGATCCCTCTGGGGGAACCGCTTATCTGTAGACCACAGTTGATGCTGTGGTCTGTTTAGTATTATTCATATAGTAACTAAATTATACCATAGAATGTCTATTATAGAAAACAGTACGGGAGGGGTGTTTGAGTCCGCAAATCATTAGTTATTCGACGGGATATTTTGTTATGATAATTAGGATGTGGACAATGAGGAGGCGTGGTCATGACTGAACATCAAATATTGCTAGAAAATTTTAGCCAAAAACACCTAAATCATGGTTTACAATGGTTGAATGAGCCAACAGCGTGGAACCTTAATTCCGAAAGCCGAAGTTTAATTTTAAAAACGGATGCGCAAACAGATTTTTGGCAAAAAACACACTATGATTTTCAAGCTGATAATGGACATTTTTTATATTATAACTTGCATGGGGATTTTAGGTTAACGACAAAGGTGAAATCAAAACCCATTCATAGATACGACCAAGCTGGATTAATGGTTCGGTTCTCGAGTGAGACATGGTTAAAGACGTCCGTCGAACATATTCCTGATGGCAATAGTAAATTGGGGGTTGTTGTAACAAATCAAGGTTATTCGGACTGGTCAAGCCAGCAATTTGTGATAGAAGAAAGTTTCTTGTTTTACCGCATTACAAGAAGAGATGACAATTTTTACGTTGATTACTCGTTAGATAGTATCTCATGGAGTCAAATCAGAATAACCCATCTATCGGAAGAAACAAACGATATGCAGGTTGGTATCTATGCATGCAGTCCACAGGGAGAGGGATATGAAGCGGAGTTTGCGTATATTAAAATCGAATCTATAGATGACACAACTGAAGTTTATTAATTAAAGGACCAGATAGAGGATCTGTCAAGCTAGTATATCTATGATAAAATTATGCTAAGTGGATTGCTAAGCAATATACATGCTATTATAGAAGTGAAAAAATTGCAGGTAAGTAGGTGATTGATATGTTTAATATGGCCTTGCCTATAACGATCATTGTTATTATCTCGATTGTTGCCTTAGTATTAACTTTAGCATTAGCTGGCAAAAGTGATGACGATTATGACAAAAGTTCAAAGAAGAATGTGACACAGCTATCATTAATTTATGTTGTGGCGATATTGGGATCTATAGTTGCATTAATTATATTTATCTATTTCTTTACTTAACACACCGGAGCATCACAAGCTTAGGAGGGTAACAATATGAAAATAAATACATTTCTTTTGCTAATTATTGTGATGATGCAGCTTTCCATGCTCATTAATATTACCGTTTTCGAAGGACAGTGGAACGGAATTGTTTTAGCTTTACATACGGTCTTGTTTATTCTTGCATTTGCAATGTACGTGGATGGTAAAAAAGAAAAGAAATGAGATGTTGTGTAAGACTGCATATAAATTTCCTTCTCAAAGATAGGTCCAATATTTCGAAGCCGCCTCGATCGATTACGTCCCTGAGAGAAGGGAATAGACTCTTCGTTTTTCTTCCTTGATCTTCATTGTGAAATCCCCTAAATCTATTATTAAGATTCAGAAAAATTATAATTTTTATAAACAACTTTATATGTTCATATGCTATTCTTTTTATGAATACTCACAAATTAAAATCCTGAGGAGATTTCAAAATGAAAAAATCACATAAAAGAGTAGTGTATATTTTAATAGCTTGCATCGCGATCGTTTGCTTTTGTCTTTTCCAAAACAATGCATTAGTAACAACAACGTACAATTATCGTTCTGATGAGGTTCCACAAGCTTTTGATGGATACAAGATTGTTCAATTGTCCGACCTCCATAATAAAGCCTTTGGCAAGAATCAAAGTCGTCTAGTGAAAAGAGTTGAAAAGCAAACTCCTGATCTGATTGTGGTAACGGGTGATTTGATAGATTCGGAAAAATATAATGAGAGAATTGCTCTTGAGTTGATGGAAAAGCTAGTGGACATTGCTCCAGTATATTTTGTCACTGGTAATCATGAATGGTGGTCAGGGAAATATGAAACATTAGAAATGAAGTTAAAAGACATGGGTGTAAACGTTCTGCGCAATGAGGTTGAGGAGTTAAGCATTGGTACAGATAAGGTACAACTCATTGGGATTGATGATCCAGCAATCCCAGGTGAATCGTATGATGAACATGCTGTCGCAGAAGAAGCGATCAAAGCATCGATGGAAACTGTGGAACAAGAAGCAGATTTCACGATTTTATTATCACATCGCCCAGAACTGATTTCCTTGTATGCTGACTATAATATGGATGTAGTTTTCTCAGGACATGCCCACGGTGGTCAGTTTAGAATTCCGTTTGTTGGTGGTGTAGTCGCGCCTAACCAAGGACTTTTCCCAACCTATACTGCAGGTCAACATAAGATGGGCCAAACAACGATGATTGTAAATAGGGGGCTTGGAAATAGTATCATTCCATTACGAATATTCAATCGTCCCGAGATTGTTGTTTTGACATTGGAGTCTGGTAGTAGTTAGAACAACAAGGTTCGCTAGGATATTATCATTACTCGCTCTCATCGCAGGTCTATTCTCCGTAATTCCAAAGTAAAATAAGGAAGAATTATACGGAGGTATAATATCCAACCGGTAACAATCGTGGTTTAATTAAGTTAGTGTTGTTTGGCCATGCCGTATCTTCTTTACGTTTGGCATTTTACTTATAGAAATGGAGAGGGAAAAATGAATAATCACGAGATTGATTACAAGCTTTATGGAGATGACATGCAGTTTGTTGAGGTGGAGCTCGATCCGGATGAGACGGTAATTGCAGAAGCGGGAAGCTTAATGATGATGGATGAGAACATTCGCATGGAGACGATCTTTGGTGATGGTACTGCGCAAAAAGGCGGGTTAATGGGTAAGTTGATTGGTGCGGGAAAACGGGTAATTACTGGCGAGAGTCTATTCATGACGACATTCACAAACGAAGGAAGCGGCAAAAAACATGTTTCTTTTGCTTCTCCATATCCAGGCAAAATTATTCCAATGGATTTAAGTGAGTTGGACGGGAAGTTAGTCTGTCAGAAGGATGCATTTCTGGCAGCGGCAAAAGGAGTTGCCGTTGGTGTTGAATTCCAGAAAAAAGTTGGCACAGGTTTCTTTGGTGGAGAAGGCTTTATCATGCAAAAGCTAGAAGGTGACGGAATGGCATTCATTCACGCTGGGGGAACGATGCATAAGCGAGTACTCGAGCCTGGTGAAACACTCAAAGTTGATACAGGGTGTCTGGTCGCTTTGACAAAAGATGTTGACTATAATGTAGATTTCGTTGGCGGTGTTAAAACCGCTATGTTTGGTGGAGAAGGTCTGTTTTTTGCTACGTTAAGAGGCCCAGGAACAGTTTGGGTTCAATCTCTACCATTTAGCCGCTTGGCAAGCCGTGTCTTTGCAGCAGCTCCTCAAGGTGGAGGTAGAGACAAAGGGGAAGGCAGTATTGCTGGAGGGTTGTTTGATATATTAGGTGGAGATAGAAGATAAATTTCTGCTGTTAAAACTATGAACCTAACTAGAATAAAGGATATCCGATCACTAATAAGTAGTTCCGTTTCGGTGGAGAAACATTTAAAACAGACCAAATCGCATATGATTTGGTCTGTTGTTTTTTTCTTATATATCAATGTTTACTGGATATTTTATTGGTCTTTGCTTCACTCACATACATCATATTAGGAAATATAAAAGACAAATTAATTAGCTATAAAAGAGGTTTTATTTGGACACTGTTATTATGTACAATAATTTTCATAGGCTATAAGTTCGCTTTATCTATTTTTGAGAATTCAAGACCCCATAAATATTATATCTCAATTGTTCAAGGAGACGGGGAAACTATACAAATTTTCAAGGATTTAGAAGAAGCTTATCCAGATAAAATCATACATGTTGAATCTTTAAAGATTTTTAAAAAATTAGTTCATTTATGACTAATGAAAGTGATATAAATGAATACCCATTTATAATTATCCATGTTTATAAAAGTGCTAAAAACAGGATATATCGGCTTGGAAACAACTATTATAGAAAAAGCAATTTCTTACTTAGAGAATTGTTTAGAATAATTCGTTTTATTAAACAAACGGGAGGAAATCTGGAACAGGTAAATTATCAATTTCTAACTGTGATTAGATAATATTATGATATAATATAAATAATTATTTGAAGAGGTGATTTAATGGATAATGACCAGTTGCTTAGAATCATCTTAGAACGATTTGATAAAGTGGACTTGCAGTTCAAAGACGTATTAAACAGACTTGATAGTATAGAGAAAAGTCAGCAGGATGATGTTAAAGGAACATTACATTTAATATCTAAGAAGGTTGACAATATATTGTATGATGTTGATTATTTAAGTGAGAAAACTGGTAAACATGATACGAAAATAAATAATCTTGAGAAGAGAATCCAGTCTTAATGGAGAGGTTGGATTTTTTTCTAATATAGTTTGTGAATAGTTACACATAAAATGACGAATACTTTAGTTGGGTAAGAAAATAAAAAAAGAACGCTTGGGATATTTAGGAGCCAAGCGTTTTTCAATACATTTAATACTATCATTAATAGTGCTAAACATAGTGCGTTCTATTTTGATATTTTAACTGTTATAGTAGTTTTTCACCAAAGTAATGGAACTGCTTAGATATCAGTAAGGATATCCTTTTTTCACTGAATAAGAAAGAACTAAAATTTGTGCATGTGTCTAGCTTTGAGCACGAGAAAACTAGGCAACTTCACGAATCTCCCTAAGATAAGTCATCATTGATTCAAGTTGTATGGAAGGTCGACTAGGTGCTGACTTGTCGTCCAACGTCGACATATCACCGATTTGGGGGCGTGATTTCTTTATCTCAGTCGATTCGCTCCAGTCGCTAGGTTTCTGAGCGATAATCTGCGCTAATCTTACCAGTCCATAATCCAACGTTTTATTTATACTCACATGAGTCAATTTCATAATTACCTTATACAGCTATCTTCATCCATATATTTCGGAGACGGTTTAATCCGACTATATATGGATGAAGATAGCTAAAAATCAGTATTATGAAATTGACTAAAGTAAGTAATTGTAATTTTATGTTAAAATAAACATAGAGTTTGTGAAGAAAAGCTATTAAACTTTCGAGGCAGGATTATTTAGCAAGAAAAATATTTGCAGGGGGAATTCAGTGAAGAAAATAATGATATATATTTCTATAGTTTTGTTGGCTATTGGGTTAGGTTACGGAGCTGCATATATTAACTCCCCAACTCAACATTCGGAACTTGATGTAGTTGCAACATCTATAGGATTTAATGATAATGAAGAAGCTGTTGTACAGGTTTTCTTTACGGTTGACTTAGATAAAAAGCCTATTTTTCCAAAACAACATATAGTAAATATTACATGGAGCCAAGGGTGGAAATTAGACGAGTACAACATAAAGAAAAACGGAAAATTCATGGATAGTAATGTAAGAGTTTCACATCAAATTAATAGTGGAAATGTGTCTTTACCAATTGATACAGAGGAAAATTTAGATGGAAATGATGTAGGTGATGGATACATAATATTAACTTCCGATGATAAAGAAATGCTGAGTCGAATAGAATCGTCAAGTGTAAGTGTCGATTTTTATTATCAAAGTTTTATTAAAGACTTTAAAATTGCTGATTCAACCGTTTGGAATAATGAAAATGTCTTACATTAAATAAGAATCTAAGAATATTCATTGCTTATTGCATTAACTGGAGTAATTAGTTGAGCAGGTGGCAGCGACAGCTTGTTCCACGACCAGTGCTTATATATTGTTTAATAAGAAAGTAACTGTGGAGGGGGAGCTATCATTAGAATTCATATTATTGGTGGTGCAGGTAGTGGAAAGTCATTTATAGCTGAAAGATTAAGCAAAGAGCTTAATTTACCACATTTTGATTTAGATAATATATTTTGGGATAATAATGCAAACGAATACGGAGTAAAAGCTCCATTAACTGAAAGAGATAATAAGTTAAAAGAGATAGTCGAACAACCTTTGTGGATATTGGAGGGAGTATATCTTAAGTGGGTAGCACCTAGTTTCAAATTAGCTGATAGAATATTTGTCCTTACTACTCCAATTGAAATTCAAGAAAAAAGAATATGGCATAGGTATGAGAAAAGAAAAAACGGTGTTATATCTTCAAAAAAAGAAACATTCGAGAGCATTATAGAACTAATTGAATGGAACAAAAAATATAATCATGATTTCTTATCAAACTTTGTTAGAGATAATGAATATAAAGAAAAAATAATTCAAGTTGATGATAATGAAGACGTCCTTGATTATTTTATTTAGATCTTCAACTATACTATATGAGGTTGTTTAAAAAGGTGCCAAATGATCAGCGGCGAATCTCTTCGTTGGTTCATCTTTCCGGTCCTCATGTAGGAAAAGCCTACAATGCGGTCCTCAAGATTTCACCGCCTCGACCTTCTTGCTGCTAATTCGTCACCTTTTTGAACACGTACTATATATAAGGGTGACTTATGTTTAATAAGATTAGGACAAGCAGCTAGGGGTTCATATTTCGTAAGAACTTTACATTTAATATGAATTTCCTTTGTACGTTCAAAAGAAAAAAATAATCAATTCATATGTTGACCGCATTCACACAATAGCTAGAAGAAACTAACTCAATAATGTGACATTATGATTATAAGAAATACAATAGGCGTACTGGAGGAATTCTTATGGCAGTAAGAAGAGAAGAACTGTACAAAATCATTGACAATATTTCAGAAAGAAACTTAGAAAAGGTAAAAGAAATCCTTGAAACTTTGACAAAATATGAAGAACAATTTGAAGAAGTTGAGCCGTCTAATGATGAGAAAAAAGTAATTAAAGAGGCAATTAATGGAGATTTTCATTCTTTTGAAGATGTTTTTAAGGATGAATTAGATGTTTGAGATTAAAGCTTCAAACAAAGCCAAGTTTGTTTAAAAACAAGATATTCCTACAAGACAAAGAATAAAAGATGCTTTGTTACACCTAGGAGAAGATCCTTATAATCGAAAAGAAAATGACATCAAAAAGATGAAAGGGTACAGCGTCACTTTTAGACTTAGAGTTGGTGATATCAGAATGATTTATAAGGTTGAAGATGAAAAAGTTATATTGTATGTATTAGATATTGACTTCCGAGGTAACATTTATAAATAAATACAGGATTAATAGGTTAGGGCCACTAATAATTGACTTAAATGAACGGATGCTTTAATTCAACAAAAGAATGGTCATATATTATTGGCAATTCTTTTCTTAAGTCATGATTTTATAATTTTCCGAATTTTATGTTAAAGGGGATGGGTATATAAAATAGGGAACTATTTGATGTACCAGATTAAATTAAGGAGAGGTACATATGAGTAATTCATTTATTGAACAAGTACATTATATTAGAATTCCTGTAAAAGATTTAGACCGGTCTGCACAATGGTATAGAGATGTTTTAGGGTTTCAGTTATTAAACATTACTGATGATCCATTTGCGATTTTAAAAGTAAATGAAGGACCTTTTTTACTTATCTTAGTTCCATCTGATGATGAAACTTTTGCACATTTTACAGTTAATAATGAATCAGCTTTTAGTATCGGATTTACAAGCTCGGAACTATTAAAATTGCATCAACACTTAATTAATAATCAAGTTAAGGTTGAGGATATACATGTAGATAATGGTCACGCCTATTTCTACTTTTATGATCCAAATGGTAATAAACTTCAAGTACACTGGTGACACGATAAATCACCTTATCTCATTAACGGGTAGCATTATCTCAAGATGGATATTCGCACCTGTTATTATATGACCGGCTACTTACTAAAAGATTTTACTGGAGGTACATATGTAAAGGAAATTAATAGTAGTAATTTTGTTATTGGTTATGCTGTTTCTCAGTGCTTGTAAAAATGATCAGGATAATCAGCCCGTAGAAAGTGAAGCTGCTGCTATTACTCAGGATGATAATCAACCAGTGGAAAGTGTAGATACTTCAACCACTCAACCAGATAAGAGAGATTATCAATCTCAAATTCTAAAAGTTGATACCGATTTAGAAATGAATAATGGTTGGCATATTGTTCCAGAAGATATTAATACAATGATCATTTCTGTGGAAGCTGAAAATGTTGAAACAATACTATTTTGGATTTCTGAAACAGGAACAGGGACTTGGGATGAGAGAGAACTTATTGGGTACGACAAAGATGGAAGTGATGGATGGTCTATTGAATGGGATTTCGGTGATAGGGTACTCCACGACCATATTTCTGTTCAAGCCTTGGGAAGTGACCATACCACACAAGCAAATACGTCAATCAATGTCCATTCTGCTGACAAGACTGATAAGAAATAAATGTAGTAATAGTTCTGTAAATAATTACACTTACCAGTCGCTAGGTTTCTGAGCAACAATCTGCGCTTTTCTTACCAGTCCATAATCCAACGTTTTATTTATACTCACATGAGTCAATTTCATAATTACCTTATACAGCTATCTTCATCCGTATTTAGTTCGGAGACGGTTTAATCCGACTATACACGGATGCGAATAGCTAAAAATCAGTATTATGAAATTGACTAACATAGGCAATAATAAAAAATACGATTACTTCTTATACATAAAGGGAATGTGTACAAAGGTTAGTTTCAGTGGCAACAACTTTATAGTGGGGGTTTGAAATTTATGAAAAACAAAATGGTAACCGTAATCCAGCAGTCTTTGAGTGAATTGATGGAAAGTGAACAGTTTTTACCAGGGCTAAAGGACGAAACAAGAGATCGTGCTTTTCAATCATTAGTTTCGATACTTACTACACCAAATCGTGTAAACAAATCATTTCTCCGTATTTCTTTAGATAACGGCAAAGTCGTTCGTATTCCTGCCTTTCGCGTCCAGCACAATAATACGCTTGGTCCCTATAAAGGAGGAATTCGTTTTCATGAGTCCGTGAATGAAGATGAAGTCGTTAATTTAGCTAAATTAATGACGTTGAAAAATGCACTCCACGATGTGCCATTTGGCGGTGGTAAAGGTGGCGTTGTCATCAACCCGAGAGAATATAGTGTAAAAGAGCTCAATTTAATTTGCAAGAAATACGTGCACTATTTTAGTGATACACTCGGTACAGAGAAGGACATACCGGCACCAGATATCGGTACAAGTGAGCGAGAAATGGATTGGATGATGGCTGAATTTAAATCGATTCATCCTGGGGAAACGTACCGTGGTAGTTTTACCGGGAAAAGTGTCATGAATGGCGGGTCGTTAGGGCGTCGTGAAGCGACTGGTAAGGGTGTCTATTATGCATACAGATATTTACTTCATGATTTTATAGAAGAAAATAAAAATCTTTTGGATAACAATAAAAGTAATCCATTTGTTAAGACCGCTTTTGAACATCGTAAGCGACCGTTAACTATCGCTGTTCAAGGCTTTGGTAACGTTGGTTCGGTAGCAGCACTGGAAGCGCACAAATGTGTGTATCTTCAAAATAAAGTCGTGGCGGTTAGTGATCGAAATGTAACGCTTTATAATTCTGAGGGTCTGGATATACCAGCTTTGATTAATTACAGTAATCAACATGAAGGTGATCTTCCTACAACGGAGAAAGAACTAGAAGCAGAGGACATAAAAGCAACGGTTCAAGATCGTGATGGTTTATTAGAACTAGATGTTGATGTGCTGTTTTTGGCAGCGCTTGAAGACCAAATTCATCAAGATAATTGTAAAAATATTAAGGCGCGAATTATCGTGGAAGGCGCCAATGCTCCTGTTACACAGGATGCAGATAAGTACTTGAGTAATCAAGGTGTATTAATTATTCCAGATATACTAGCAAATGCTGGTGGTGTGATTGTTTCATATTTAGAATGGATTCAAGGGAGAGAAACCCAGTTTTATAAGGAAGAACAGGTGTTCAAGCTTCTTTATGACAAAATGTCGGCCACTTTTAAGAGTGTGTTACCAGAATTTTTTAACGATCCACTGCCATTAAGGCAGAATTGCTATATACACGCGGTCAAGAAGCTTTCGACAATTTTATATCGTCAGGGCAAGCTTTATTAATATGCATTTTGGGGAGCCTAGGGAGCGCGCAAACAAAGCGATTATCCCCATTCGGCTCCCCACTTTTTCATTTCTTTTAACACTTTATGGAACGATTCTCCCTTTTCTGTTACCGAGTATTCGACTGTTACAGGAACAGTTGGAATTGCATTTCGGTTGATCATTCCTTTGTTTTCGAGATGTTTTAATGTATTCGTCAGTGCGTTCGGACTAATGCCATCAATCGATCTGCGCAGTTCGTTAAATCGCTTTGTTCCAGGGTATAATTCTCTAAGTACGAGAAATGACCACTTATTTCCGATGATATCTAATACTTTTTCAATAGAGCAAGGGATTACTTGCATTACATTTCACTCCTCTAGTAAATGTGGTATATAATCAAAATTATTTGCCCTATGCAATCAAGTATAATCGAATAAGGTAATTATAAAATAACTAAGTTAGATAAGTTGATTTTGTTCTTATGTTAAAAGTTGCTCGCCCATGTAGCTTGTGTGCAATTCCACTATATATTGTAGGGAAGTTAGTAATGTATTCTTAACTAAGTTAAAAAAAGATAACTATATCACAAAAAATTCACTACTTTAAATATTAAACTAGCTTTTGTAAAATAACAATGAAGGATTTTTTATAATAGTATGAAGCAATAAAAAAGAAGGATAATACCCTTTGAACGAGTATATTTACTACTTATAAAAATTTCATCAAAGTGACATCAAAACGAATTAAAGGAGATATGTCAAAATGGATTACGTTACATTGAATAATGGCGTTAAAATGCCACAACTTGGATTCGGTGTTTGGCAAGTGAAGGATGATGAAGCAACTGCTGCAGTTACCAAAGCACTTGAGGTTGGCTACAGATCGATTGATACAGCAATGATATATAAGAATGAAAAAGGTGTCGGGGAAGCACTTCAAGCAACATCTGTTCCTCGTGAAGAATTATTTATTACAACGAAAGTTTGGAACAGTGATCAAGGCTATGAAAATACATTACGTGCTTTTGATGAAAGCCTGGAAAGATTAGGTCTTGATTATGTCGATCTATACTTGATCCACTGGCCTACACCGCAATTTGATGATTATGTAGATACATATAAAGCATTAGAAAAGCTTTATCAAGATGGGAAAGTAAAAGCAATTGGAGTTTGTAACTTTGAGATTGAGCATTTGCAACGTTTGTTAGATGAATGTGATGTAAAGCCGGTATTAAATCAAATTGAGTGTCACCCCTACCTTGCACAAAATGAATTAAAAGAATTTGGCGCAAAGCATGACATTTTCATTGAAGCATGGAGTCCACTTGACCAAGGTGGAGAAGTGCTACAAGATGAAGTGATAAAAAGTATAGCAGCAGATCGCAATAAAACTGCTGCACAAGTTGTGCTGCGCTGGCATTTGCAAAATAACACAATCGTCATTCCAAAGTCGGTCACACCGTCTAGAATTGAGGAAAACTTCGATGTGTTTGATTTCGAACTATCCGAGGAAGACATGGCACAAATTAACGAAATTAACCGTAATCGACGTAAGGGTGCACACCCGAACGATATGAATAAACGATAATAAACCAGTGAGGCAAGGGGAACATCCCCTTGCTTCTATTAATAATATCAGAACTTAAAGTCGGGACCTTAAACCGGGTTCAGTTTCTGGAGGAGACTAAATTTCGTAGTATAAAAAGCAAAAAAACGCTCGAATTTGAATTGGAATTCTTTTCACTAGCATGTTCTGAAAGTGAGATAGTATGATCCAGAGGAGAGAAACTATCATTAATATTAAATATATCTCTCTCAAATAAGTAGATTGGCAGGCGCTGAAATGAAGGTTAAAGAAAAGGCGTTTTATAAAAATGGTGTTCACTACATAGTGAGGTCTGCTATTGTAACAGATGCCAAAAGCTTGATATACAAGCGTTCAAGAAGCTTTCAACGAATTTATATTGTCAGGGAAAATTGTATTAATTCTTGGAATAAGTAGCCCAAATCATAAACTGGTCTGGGTGTTTCTATGCTAAAATGAAAACAGGAAGAGGGCGATCACGCTGGAAAATAAAATTTATTTTGCAGTACAGGAGACAGAAAGCAGTGGGTATTGGATTTCGTTAATCGAACACTTTTTGAAATTAGCAAACACGATTGAAATCCATTGTTGGAATGAAGAAACCGAAGTGATCGAAGAAATAAAATCACTTTTTCAACATTCACTTGAAAGTACGCTCGAAGAAAATATGACCATATTTAAGGGGAGTAGCAATCCACGCATAGATGACTATCTTTTAGACAGGCACGAAAAAATAAAGTGGTTTTCTTTATTTTTATATAAAGATTCCAGTTCTATTTTTCATGCAGGTCATTGGGGAAAGGAATTCTACTCACCGAAAGCTTCTGATGATGATATTGCTTTTATTAAAAGCGTTATGCCAGCGGAGACCATCTATCACCAGTATTAACTTATAAATCATGATTGGAAGGCAGTAGAATGAAGGTTAACAAAAGTGAGTTTCATATAAAAGGGTTACACTTCGCAGTGAGGTCTGCTCTAGAGAAAGATGCGGAACAGTTGTCTACAGTAAGATGGAAAATCGACGGCGAGACCGAGAATTTAGACCGCGTCCAAGGCGAAGCATATATTGATGAGGCTGGATTCAAACAACTCATTTATGAAGACACAGAAAGTGCACGTAACCTATTTTTAGTCGCGGAAGTAAATGAAAGAATTGTAGGTTTTTCAAGATGTGAAGGGAGCGAATTACAGCGGTTCACGCACAAAGTGGAGTTCGGTGTATGCGTGTTAAAAGAGTATTGGGGATACGGTATCGGTGAGAACTTATTACAACAATCGCTAGACTGGGCTGACGCGGTTGTTGTGAAGAAAGTAACGCTAAAGGTGCTTGAAACGAATCAGAAAGCGATCAATTTATATAAAAAATATGGTTTTGAAGTTGAAGGTATCCTTAAAAAAGATAAGATCTTATCCGACGGAAAATATTATAATACGATCATGATGGGACGGTTTCATGGCTGACCAGTGAATGGTTAGTTCTTCTTCTGTTTCACCGGCCCATATTCCATTAATCGTCCTTCATAAATGAGCTTCATCCGCTCATTATTACGAAAATCTTCTGGTGTGATTAAGGCTGGTAGCTTATCCCATAATTTAATTCCAGATCGATTAAGCACTTCTGCAACGAATTGAGAGCAAAAGTAGGAATTACTAAACTCAATCGGTTCTTTTACCGAAACGCCAAGCACACCTAGAATATTATACAAGTATTTATCTCCGTTTCGGATAAACACGTTCAGGACGCGCTTCATTTTTTCGACGTCGCGTTCGCTAACGTCTAGCTCGTAAATGACACAGGTTGTTTCTGGATATTTGCTGTACGTGCCAGTCCAGATATCTTCTTTGACAAATCCACCATTGAGCGGGTTTTTTGGTTTTTTTCTGCCAAAGCTATATAACTCGTTTAGCTCTCGGTCAAAAGAAATAGATGCATGGTTATAGGGTGCTTTTGTATATTTTTTAATTAATGAAGTAAATAACGTTCCTGTGTCTGTCAATAATATATAAACGTGTCTATTTAGATCTCCCATGGAAAATCCCCTCTTTTAAAATCCGCACTAATCCCCTATTGTTAATTATACAGGAACTCCAAATTTTGCATATAGAAAGTGTGAATCTATTGGTTGAAACATTGTCTATGATAACTATTTTATTTCTTAGCTTATGTGTGATTAGCCTGATTCTTTACATATGGCGAAAAAAACAGCCGAACAAAGATTTTTCCCCAATTTGGTTACGTGTGAAAATGTGGTGGGGAATGTTCGTCGTGTTCTCTCTTGCCACACTATCTAATCCAGTTGTCACTTTGCTGTCATTGATGGTGTTATGCTTTTTTGCCTTACGAGAATATTTCTCTTTGTGGCAAACGAGAAAATCAGATCGGCGTTTATTTTTATGGGCATACGTAACGATTCCAATTCAATTTTACTGGATCTATATTGAATGGTATGGCATGTTTATTGTTTTTATCCCAGTATATGTATTTCTGTTTTTGCCATTACCGCGCATGATTGGTAAAGGGACGGTTGGTTTCTTACGTTCAGTTAGCTCCACGCAATGGGGTCTGATGCTGATGGTGTTTGGGTTAAGCCACCTCGCATACTTTCCATTCGCAACACCGCAATATGGAGCAAACTTAGTGCTATTTCTTGTCATTTTAACGCAGCTAAATGATGTGATTCAAAACATCTATTCTATTTATTTTGGAAAATATAAAATAGTCCCGTCTGCGAATCCGTATATTACGTGGGGTGGTATGGTATTTTCATTAGTAATGACGATGTTGGTTTCATTTTGGTTATTTAGATATTTAACACCATTTCCAGCGCTGTATGGAGTATTGTCTGGAGCAGTCATAAGTATCAGTGGCTTTATCGGTATTTTAACGGTATCAGTACTGCGGAGAGATTTATTACTTGGAAAAGATGGCAGTGAAAAACTTATAAAAGGTAGATATTTAAATAGGGTGGATAGCTTGGCATATACGGCACCGATTTTTTTTCATGTTACGAGGTATTTTTTTGAGTTTATGTAATAAATACTAGAAGCTAATATAGACAACGGGTAAATAGTTAAATGGAAGGCTACACAAAGAGGAGAATAGAACCTTTTTGTGTAGTCTTTCTATGTTAATTTCCCTTGCAGTGAAGGAATGTACTTTTACTTTTGTGTCACCTGGCTTTAAAATACCGTCATTTCCTGGTTCTTCAAGTGAAAATCTATGATCAAAATATAGCTGCTTTTTACAAATAACAATAGATTACAATAGGGTTTTTAATAAAATTACTGAAAATTCACAAAAATGACACGGTAAAGTTAAAAAACGATGGCTTGTTACACAAATGTGTGTCCACTACAATTTTATGTGTAAGCGTTTTATTTCTTGAGTTGATGAAGAGAGCAATCATGATTTTAGTCTCTTGAAATAAAAGCAAACAATAAATGGGAGGTGAATAAACCGCCTGCTTTCATGATGAACTTCAGTAAGATAGGCGTGTTTCTAAGATTCAACTAGACCTTGGAAGTGGTTGTTGGAAAGAAGAAAAAGTATGGTATGGAGGTTAATCAATGACGAAGAAATTTTCATGGACAGTACCTGTAATTGCCGCATTCATTGTATTACTGCTAAGTAGTCCATCCGTCTCAAATGCTGCCACGACAGATGGAGCAAATGATACCGTTTTTGGAGAAAACGTCTATGTTTTTACCGATGATATGGATGATGGTGATATCCAAGAGATCCTAGATCGTGAGTTTGCTATATTAGAAGATGGTGATGGTGGAGCTGAGTTTACCGATCACCGGGCTACATTTTACTTTATGCCAGGTGAGTACAATGTCGATATCGATGTTGGGTTCTACACCCATGTAGCTGGATTAGGACAAAATCCAGATGATGTAGTCATTAATGGCTCCTTTGATGTTGATGCTCAGTGGACAGAGGGGAATGGAACACGTAACTTCTGGCGTTCTGTTGAAAACTTCTCTGTCAAGGAAACTGCTAATCAATCAAAATGGGCAGTCTCACAAGCGGCCCCAATGCGTCGTATGCATTTTGATAAAACATTATGGTTATGGGATTTAACACCATCCTATGCAGCTGGTTGGGTAAGTGGAGGTTATATTGCTGACTCTGTAATTGATGCGAATGTACTTCCAGCATCTCAGCAACAGTTCTTTTCTAGAAATAATAACTATAACAAGTGGGATGGAAGCTTGTGGAATACCGTTTTATTAGGTGATGAAAGTAATGAAGCGCCTAATGGCTTAGCTCCTTACCCGGAGAGTACTTATACGATTATTGACGAAATACCAGTAGTAAGAGAAAAGCCGTATCTTTATTCTGATGATGGTGAATACAAGCTTTTTGTTCCTGAACTTCAAGAAAATCGGACAGGTGTAACGTGGGATAATGGTGAGCAAACACCTGGTACTTCAAGATCCCTTGATGATTTCTTTATTGCTAATCCATCACATAGTGACGAAGAAATTAACGCTGCGTTAGATAATGGTAAAGATTTAATTTTTACACCAGGTGTTTATTATGTGGATGAACCAATTGAGGTTAATGACCCTAATACCATAGTTTATGGGTTTGGCTACCCTACTATCATTCCACAAAATGGAACTACTGCAATGAAGGTTGCTGATATAGATGGCGTTCAAATTGCAGGACTTCTATTTGATGCAGGCGAAGTTGAATCGGAACAATTATTAGAGGTTGGTCCGGAAAGTAGTTCAGCTGATCATGCTGAAAATCCTATTTCTCTTCATGATATCTTCTTTAGAATAGGTGGAGCTCATGTTGGTAGGGCCGAAACAAGTGTCGAGATTAATGCTGACGATGTTATTGTTGACCACTTTTGGGTTTGGCGAGGTGACCATGGCACAGGAATTGGTTGGGATGTTAACACTGGAGACTACGGTCTCGTAACCAATGGTGATGACGTTACCATGTATGGTTTATTTGTAGAACACTATCAGAAATACCAAACATTGTGGAATGGTGAGAATGGACGCGTGTATTTCTATCAAAATGAAATTCCATACGATGTGCCAGACCAGGCATCATGGATGAGTCATAATGGTACGCAAAATGGTTATGCTGCTTATAAAGTAGCTGATGATGTTAATAACCATACATTATGGGGTGCGGGAAGTTATTCTTATTTCCGTGATGCGGATGTTAACTTGTACAACTCATTCGAAACGCCGAATAATGATGGCATTAGTATGAACCACATGACGACCGTTTGGTTGAATGGGATGGCAGGAAGTGAAATTGAGAACGTCATAAACGGCATAGGTGATAATGTCACAAGTAGCAGTGATATGGTTGCAAACGTCGCTTATTTCTTAGGTGGCGACGATCAAGCTCCAACTGTTCCTGCTAATTTAACTGCGAAAGCTCTTTCTAGTAATGAAATTGAATTAACATGGGAAGCATCGACAGATAATGCTGGAGTAGCTGAGTATAATATTTATCGTGACGGTGCACTTGTAGGTTCAACAACGTCCACCTCTTACAACGATACTGGACTAGATGCTACTAAGACTTATAGCTATACAGTTAAAGCTATAGATGCAGCATCAAACGAATCAGCAGCTAGTAATATAGCTAGTGCTAAAACTACTGCGGTAGAAATTGTGTTAGATCGGACTGGTTGGACAGCTACCGGAACCGTTAATGGTAACACAACGAATGCCAACAATGTACTTGATGGCAATTTAAATACTAATTGGCAATCTGGAACGGCAATGAGACCTGGTATGTTTATCACTGTTGATATGAAAGCAGAAAAAACCTTCGAGCGTGTTGTACTGGATGCCAATGGTAGTGGGGACTATGCACGCGGATATGCGGTATACGTTTCTAATGATGGTACGAATTGGGGAGACCCGGTTGCAGAAGGTACAGGTGAAACTGCAAAAATCTTTATTGATTTTGCAGAACAAACTGCTCGTTATCTTAAAGTAGAGCAAACAGGCACTGTCGATCCAAGCTGGTGGACGGTGAATGAATTAAGTGTCGTCGATTATGAAGGTTCTGAAGATCCTGGAACAGAAGATCCAGTAGATGTGACAGAACTAAAGAATCTAATAATTACAGCAAATGCAATTAAGAATGATGACGGAACCTATACGACTGATTCGTTCCAAGCATTACAAACTGCAATCTCGACAGCAGAAGCAGCAGTTGATACTGTCGAAACAGAAGCTGAAGTGACTGCGGCAGTAACAGCATTACAAGCAGCTATAGATGGACTAGTAGAAGACCCAGGAACTGATGAACCAGTCGATCGTTCGGAATGGGAAATTACAACCAATATTACAGCGGCACAAGGTGATACAGCCATTTTACTTGATGGAGTGGTTGACGGACGGTGGTCATCTGGTACACCAATGGAACCTGGCCAATATTTAATTGTAGATATGAAATCAGAGAGAACGTTTAATCAGGTGGTCTTAACACAACAAAATGGTGACCATGCACGTGCATATGAGATTTATGTATCTACGGATGGTACGAATTGGGGGACGCCTGTTGCAAGTGGATCTGACATAGAAGAAGCTAATCTAACGATTGATTTCACAGAGCAAACAGCACGCTATGTCAAGATTGTACAAATGGCAACGTCCACTAGCTGGTGGTCAATTAATGAGCTTGATGTCATTTATAACGGTGAAGAACCCGTAGATGTAAGTGAACTTGAAGCTTTAATCACAACAGCCAAAGCAATCTCCAATGGAGACAGTGCATACACGGCAAGTTCGTTCGAAGCATTACAAAACGCAATCGTAGCAGCAGAAGCAGCGCTTGGCACGGTTGAAACAGATGCAGAAGTAACGGCGGCAGTAGATGCATTGCAAGCGGCGATTGATGGTTTAGAAGCAACACCAGAACCGGTGGATGTGAGTGCATTAGAAAACCTAATCACAACAGCTAAAGCAATCTCCAATGGAGACGGCGCATACACAGCAAGCTCGTTCGAAGCATTACAAAACGCAATCGTAGCAGCAGAAGCAGCGCTAGGCACGGTTGAAACAGATGCAGAAGTAACAGCAGCAGTAGATGCATTGCAAGCAGCGATTGATGGTTTAGAAGCAACACCAGAACCGGTAGATGTGAGTGCATTAGAAAACCTAATCACAACAGCCAAAGCAATCTCCAATGGAGACGGTGCATACACGGCAAGCTCGTTCGAAGCATTACAAAACGCAATCGTAGCAGCAGAAGCAGCGCTTGGTACGGTTGAGACAGATGCAGAAGTAACAGCAGCAGTAGATGCATTGCAAGCAGCGATTGATGGTTTAGAAGCAACACCAGATCCGGTGGATGTGAGTGAACTAGAAGACTTAATCACAACAGCTAAAGCAATCTCTAATGGAGACGGTGCATACACGGCAAGCTCGTTCGAAGCATTACAAAACGCAATCGTAGAAGCAGAAGCAGTGCTAGGCACGGTTGAAACAGATGCAGAAGTAACAGCAGCAGTAGATGCATTGCAAGCAGCAATTGATGGTTTAGAAGCAACACCAGATCCGGTAGATCCAGAGGACCCGGAAGATCCAAAAGATCCCGTTGACCCAGTAGATCCAGAAGAACCTGGAACAGAGGAACCTATTACTGAAATAGGAACAGATGGTACTTTTGTAGAAGTTGCTGCTGGTAAGGAATACACAATCTCTGGTACGAATGCAAAAGTGAAGATGCCAGCAGATTTACCAGCTGGAACAAAAGTGAAGGTAACAAAAGTAAATCCAGATACTACTGATAAAGGCGTGATCATCGCAGGTGATGTACTTGAATTTACATTTGAGTATCCAAATGGAGAAACACCTCCTGCAGGACCATTCACATTAGTATTAAGCTATAATGATGACGTCGACCCTAACTTAGTAGCAATTTACTATTATAATGAAGAAACAGGAGAATGGGAGTACAAAGGCGGAGAAGTAGATGAAACAAACCAAACAATCACATTAGAAGTACCACACTTCTCTACGTATGGTGTGTTTGTTGAAGCCGCTAATGAACAACCAGAAGATCCAAGTGACGATCAAGACGAAGAAGATGAATTACCAGATACAGCGAGTGGCATGTTTAACTGGTTACTAATCGGTATCATCTTGTTCGCAATCGGTGCGGGTATTCTTGTTTTTCAATATAGAAGAAGAATGAGTAATTAAAGGGTAGATTGCGAGTATAAGTAAAAAAGGCTGTCCGACAGGGCAGCCTTTTTTACTTAGGTCTAAAAAATAAGTGCAGAAAAATTAGCTATTGTTGTTGCGCAAAAGAATGAATATCCGACGCTGTGGAAAATACGCCCTTTTCGCTATCTATTTCACTATTTTCGTTTCTTTCTGGAACCGGGATGGCGTGATCCCCGTCCACTTTTTAAATGTACTACTAAAATGGCGTTCATCGTTGTAACCTGTTTTGTTCGCAACCTCATAAATCTTTAAGTTTTTTGTAAGTAATACTTTAGCCTGTGCTACGCGATATTGGTGTAAGTAATCCAAAAAGTTAATACCTAGTTCTTGCTTAAACAATGAGCTTAAGTAGGCACTAGATACGAATACTTCATTGGCAACAGACTCCAACGTGATATTATCGCTATATCGCTTTTCAATAATTGCTTGTGCTCTTTGTACCGTATGATGAACGGATTTCTCAGCAGTTAGAATTTCAAAGACATTTCGAAATATTTTTTTCAGGATGGAAGACATATCATCAAATGTTCGCATCGTTGGTAGTTGTTCAATCCAGTTGATTAAATCACTTTCCCATTCGATTTTCGTTAGCGTGTTACCTTGAACAAATTTTTGCATTTCTACAATTAGTGTAATTGCTTTTAAATTGATTTGCTCTTTGTGGTAATAGCTATTCTCTTCCAGATAACTCAACCAGTTTTCTAATTTGTCTAAAGCAGAATCGTACATTTTGTTATACATATGGGTGATGATTTCATCTTCAAGAACAGCTAATTCTTTATCATGTAAAATTTGTTTCTCTACTGCATCATGTATTTCCTCGTGGAAAAAGAAATGCTCTTCCCGATGGTAAAATTGTTCATCTAATACCGCATGTGCCTCGTTATAAGATTGATGAATATCGATAATCGATTCCTTTGCAGAACCGACCCCAACACAAATAGTTAGATTTAAATATGCTTTGAAATTATCTAACAATGTACTTAAGTAGCTTTTAAGATTGTTAGGTTCATAGTTGTGTGAGACATTCCCAATCCATACAAGAGCATCATGATCAAATATCACTTCGATTTTATTATTATAAAAGGCAGATAAAGTTTCGGTTGTAATATTGATACAGGCGAATTTTAATAATTCATAATCATTGACCATAAATTGATTTTCTTGTCGTGGTGTTAACGAAAGCATTCCTACATGCAGTGCTTCACTATTATTTATTTTCATCTTAAGTTTTGGGAGTAATTCCAGGCGCTTCTCTAATGGAGCGCTTTCTGGAAAGTGAAACCATCGTGTTAGTTGTTCTACTTTGTCATAATAAATACTTTTATCTGTATAATGTTCCAACATATGAAGCTGTTTATCTACTAATTTTTTATGTTCTAGCTTTTGGATGATTTTCAAAACAGCTGCCAGTATTTTAGAAGGCTGAGCAGGTTTTAACATATAATCAAAAACGTTTAATCGGATTGAATCTGTTGCATAGTTAAAATCTTCAAATCCGGTCAGTACAATAGATTCAAACGTATAGCCTTGCTGCTTGGCAGATCTGATGAATGCTAAACCACTCATTTTTGGCATTTGGATATCGGTTAAGACAATGTCGGGTTGATGCAAGCTCATCAAATCCAACGCTTGTTGACCGTTTGTTGCTTCTGCGCAAATATCGATATTATGCTTATTCCAATCAATTGTTGAAATAATTCCTTGACGAATTGTATCTTCATCCTCAGCTATTAATAGCTTATACATAAAGAGTTCACCTACTTTTGTATTTTGTTGACCTTGTTAAATATAGGTGATTGGGACTTTGATTTTGATCTTCGTACCAACACCTTGTGTGCTTTCAATCATCATTGTTGCTTGTGCGTCATATTTTAGCTTTAATCTTTCACTTATGTTCATCAAGGCATATCCAGGTCGTTGCTCCTCTGGCCTGATTGGTTGATTGGTAGCTGTAGCTTGTAAATAAGCATTTAGCTGTTGTAGTCTAGAGCTTTCTATCCCAGCCCCATTATCCATTACTTCCAGCAATAGATACTCCTTTTCTTTTGAGATATGAATGTAAATAAAACCATTGTCGTCAACTAAATTCAGTCCATGGATAATCGAATTTTCGACAAGCGGCTGAATTAACAGTTTAGGAACAAGTATATTTTTAAGCTCCTCATTGATTTGTATTTCATAAGAAAATTTATTCACAAATCGCGTCTTTTGCAAAGCAAGATAATTTTCAACGAGCAATAGTTCATTGCCAATTGTCACGAATTCTTTCCCATCACTCAAACTTAAACGGAAAAACTGAGATAAGGAGTAAATCATATCTGCAATCTCTGTTTCCTTTCGCTGCTGTGCTTTCCAAAATATTGTATCTAACGTGTTATATAAAAAGTGTGGATGAATCTGCGCTTGTAAAGATTTTAACTCTGCTTCCTTTTGCCTGAGCTGTGACATGTAGACATCATCAATTAATCTTTTAATACGTTGTACCATCATGTCGTAACCTCTACCTAATGCTCCTACCTCATCATTTCCACGAAATTCAACTCTTTGATTAAAATCCCCTCTTTGCACCAGATACATAGATTTTGTTAGCTTTTTTAACGGTTTTGTAATAATAGAAGAAACATACCAAGAAATCCACACACCAACAACAAAGCAAAATGCGGTAACAAGAAATGTCCATACTTTAATCGTACCCAGCTCTTCCAATAGCTCATCTCTCGGTTGGATAAGAAGAATTTCCCATCCGAAAGCGGATTGTTTTGAACTAGATAACAGCCACTCCTTATTTATTGGACTAATTTGATTCTCTTTGTTGTTTTTGAAAAATGGTGTTTCGAACACATCTTTTCCAATCCACTGTTCATCTGTGGAAGTGATGATTTGTTTATTGTTGTTTACGATGAACATCTGTGCATTGTTGCTCAATCCCTCTGTGTATTTTTTTCTCAATGTTTCCTCATTAATGCCAACAACAACGATACCTAAATCGTTAAGGGTATAAGAATTTTTTATTACTCTTGTTAACATTATTTTTGTACGGTTATCCCCTTCAAACAGCTGTTCATCTCCTTTGAGTAATGTCCATGATGGCCTTCCTTTTTGTTGTACTGCAAGTTGATAGTGATTCGTTTGTTTGAATTTCTGAAACGGCATCGTACTAGTAATACCAGATTGATTCACTGCCAGAGGAGGGACTTGATCATTAAACCCATATAAAACTAGTGATTGCATGTCTCTCTGGTTCACTAACAGACTCGAAACAATCTCATTAATCTGTTTGCGCCTGGCTAGTGAATCTTCTTGCGTAATCGGATTGAGAAACTGTTGAACACTGGAAAGTAAAAATAAATAATTCGTAAAATCAACAGCATCTCTAGATATGTAATCGAGTTGATCACTTACTTGATTGGCGTATTCCTGCTGTGCAATAGTTACTTTTTCCAACACTTGGTTTTTAGCGGTATAGAAAGAATACCAACCAGTAAATGCGATTGTAACAAGCAATAATGGAATAAACCAAAGTAGTATTTTAAACCGAATAGGTAAGTTTAAGTATGTATGGAGTAGCTGTTCTTTCTTCATAAAACTACCTCAATTCTAATAAATAAAATCGGCTAGGCAACGCTTTCATCTTATGATACTAGTATACTATATAAATGAAAAAGAACTAATATGGTTAACAAAACCTATTAAAAGTGCAAACGGTTTCTAAAAAATGCTACATTGTTTTCACACGTCTTAAACTCTAAAATTAAATGTAGCAAGACCAAGATACAAATAATATAAAAGGTGGGAATATCATGAAGAAGTGGTTATTATTACTATTATCTGTTGTTATTATCTCTTTCGGACTAGTCGCATGTAGCGACGATTCAAGCAGTACAGATAATAACACGGATAGCGAGAACACACAAGATGACACAGATACAAACGAAACAGAAGGTGAAAATGCAACGAATGGAGATGAAGCAGCAGAAGAACCGGAAGATGTTACGTTAAGTTTCTTCTCGACTAATCCAGATCGTGAGACAGGTATGGGTGGTGTAGAGCAACAAATCATTGATTCTTACATGGAAGAAAATCCACACGTCACGATTGAAGTGGAAGCGCTTCAAGATGAACCGTATAAAGATAAAATCAAAATTTATTCTTCTACCGATTCATTGCCAGATATTCTTATGACATGGGGACAATCCTCCTTTATTTCTCCATTAATTAATAATGGATTGCTACATGAGCTTGACCCGGCAGATTACGGTGATTATGGATTCATTGAAGGATCATTTGATGGATTCTCCAGTGATGGTAAGTTATATGGATTGCCGAAGAATACAGACTTTTTACCGTTATTTTATAACAAACGCCTGTTTGAAGAAAACGGTTTAGAGGTTCCAACAACAGAAGAGGAATTAATTGCTGTTTCTAAAGAATTACGTGAATTAGACATTAACCCAGTTGTAACAAATGCGATGGAAGGTTGGATTCTTCCAATGTGGTTTGATTATGCATTACAACGTGAAACAGGCAGCTTTGATTTAATGGATGAAGCACTTGCAGGTGATGCTTCTTATACAGATCCAGCAGTAATTGCAGCAGCTGAAAAAATGAAAAGAATGGCAGATGAAGGCGTGTTTGCCGATGGTTGGTTAACTGCAGATTATGGTACGGCAAGAAACTTATTTGGACAGGAACAAGCTGCAATGTACTTGATGGGTGCATGGGAAATGGGTCTAGCTACTGACGAAAACTTCCCAGAAAGCTTTAGAGAAAATGTGGCAGTTACGAACTATCCAGTATCTGATAATGCGGAAGCAGGAGATCTAGTAATCTATCAAGGTGGCGGATTCTCAATCGCTGAAAACTCAGAGCATAAAGAAGAAGCAGAAGCATTCTTAAAATACTTCTATAGCCCAGACAACTGGCCAAAACTAGTGTGGGAAAGTGGCGCAGCAATGCCAGCGCAAGATTTTGAACTAACTGGAGAAGAATCTGATCTTCAGAAGCAAATGGTTGATCTGTTCAACAGTGTAACATCTGCTAGTGGTACACCAGTACTTGATGACTCAACACCAGAATTTAAAGAAACAATTATGAGTCTTCACCAACAGCTATTCACTGGTGACGTTACAGCAGAAGAGTTCGGTGAACAATTAGACGAAGCAGCTGCTAAAGCTCGCGAAGCATCCGAATAAAATCTAAGAAATGAATACAGAAGGTGATGGTGCGAAACGTACCATCATCTTCCACATTAGAGCGTACTTTTACGAAAGAAGTGGTAGAGATGAATCAGCTGATGTCTGATAGAAAAACAATCTTCTTACTTGTTGCACCAGGCTTCTTAATTCTTGTTTCGATGATTATTTTTCCGATCGGAATGAGTGTCTACTATGGATTTACAGACTGGGGCGGTATTGGAGATTATAACTTTATTGGTTTTGAAAACTTTAAAAACATTATTTTTAACGATGAAATATTTCGAACAGCGCTAGTAAATGCAATCCTGCTAACACTTGCAACCGTATTTATTCAGCACCCAATTGCTATTCTTTTATCGATTTTGATCACGCATTGCGGTAGATGGGAAAAGGTGTTGCGCACGATTTTGTTCATACCAGCGATCATATCAATTGTTGTTATAGCAAAGTTATGGGCTAGTATTTATAATCCACAATACGGATTACTTAATAATGCACTAGAAGCGATTGGACTATCTGCATTAAAACAGGACTGGTTAGGTAATCCAGATATCGCGATATGGTCTATTATTGTCGTAACGATGTGGCAAGGGTTTGGATACGCATTTTTACTTTATTATGCAGGACTAAAAGGAGTGCCAGAAGAACTGTTTGAAGCAGCTAAGATTGATGGGGCAAACCCATTTCAATTATATACAAAAGTTGTTATTCCGCTACTCGCACCAATGGCAAGGGTTGCGATTATTATTGCGGTAATCACGTGTTTAAAACAAATGGAAGTTGTTTATTTAATGACAGATGGTGGACCAGGTAATAGTACACAATTACTCGGTAATTACTTGTATCAAACCGCATTTGCCTCTTCACAATACGGCTATGGTAATGCGATCTCTGTCATATTCGTTATTGTTGTTCTAATCATCACCGTTGTTTTAAACAAATTTCTTAAAAGAGATGTTGGTGAATATTAATGGAAAATCAAGTCAATACAAACCCAAACATGAACATTTCACACAAACCAAAAAGAAAAACCCCGGGTGTAGGCAAAATTATATTGTACATCTGTATGGCGATTATCGGATTTCTGCAGCTATTTCCATTGCTTTGGCTGTTTGATTATTCTTTATTAACAAGTGGGGATTTCTTTGGTGATGCGATTTTGCAAATTCCTTCACCACCACAATGGGAAAACTATGTTAGTGCTTTTACGCAAGGGAACGTATTGCCGTACTTCTTTAATAGTGTGTTAGTTACGTTTGTTTCTGTCGCACTTACTGCCTTCGTTTCGATTCTTCTTGCATATGCGTTCACTAGAATGAAGTGGAAGTTAAGTGTGTTATTTTTGAATATAATTTTGTTAGGTATGATGATTCCAATTCATGCTACGTTATTACCAAACTTTATTATCTTTAATGAAGTAGGACTATTAAATAGTTATTGGGCTTTGATCTTACCTTACACGGCCTTTAACATTCCAATTAGTATGTTTATCGTGACAGGATTTATGGAAACTATTCCACGATCAATTGAAGAAGCGGCGGTTATTGATGGTGCTGGTATATGGAGAATACTGTTTAAAGTAATATTCCCAATCACTAAACCAGCGATCGCAACGATTAGCGTTGTGAATTTTATTAACTGCTGGAATGAGTTTATTATGGCTTATACGTTCATTACATTGGATGAGTTTAAAACATTGCCGTTTTCCATTATTCAATTTGTCGGACAATATTCCTCTAATTATGGTGCCCAATTTGCGGTTATGTCGTTAATTGCGATTCCATCAATTATTATGTACTTAATTTTCACCGATGAAATTAACAAAGGCTTGATGGCAGGTTCTATTAAAGGATAATAGAAGTAAAGGAGGGGCTTTCACATGTCTATCGGCATAAATAGTTGGTTTTACAGGATTTGCGAATGGATTACACGTCTCGTTTATGTCAATTTATTATGGATTGGATTTAGTTTGCTCGGCCTCCTTCTTTTTGGAATAGGACCGGCTACCTCGTCGATGTTCACGGTTGTTCGTAAATGGGTGATGGGAGAGGAAGATATAAAAGTCTTTTCAACCTTTTGGCATGCCTATAAAAAAGATTTTTGGCAGGCAAATATACTTGTGTGGCTGCTTTTAATAGGTGGATTTTTACTATATATAGATTATTTATTTATTGGTAATTTGGACGGTTGGTTAACGAACATTTTATCAGGGATATTATTATTTTTAACCTTGTTGTACATTGTAACGCTCGTATTTATTTTTCCTGTATTTGTTTCCTTTCAATTACAGCCAGTACAATATTTAAAATACGCACTTCATTTTGGCGTATCATCACCATTATCGTTGCTGCTTATTATTGTTAGTGGATTGGCTATGTATTATCTTATTATGTTTGTTCCTGCCGTTTTCCCATTCTTGTCAGGGAGCGTCATTAGTTTAGTGATTATGAAGCAGGCAGACCAAACGTATAAAAAAATTGAAAACAAGCTTATTACTTCAACGTAATATTCAAATAGAATCAAATCCTATGAAAGAAGCTGTTAGTGGCATGACTAACGGCTTTTTTTCAAGATCTGAGTGAAGGAGGACATACATATGAATAAAGTAGTACTACCGAAAGATTTTTTATGGGGTGGTGCAGTAGCTGCGCACCAATTAGAAGGTGGCTGGAATAAAGATGGCAAAGGGCCAAGTATCGTAGATGTGATGACTGCCGGTGCGAAAGGGGTTCCCCGAAAAATCACAGATGGTGTAGTAGAGGGTGAATATTACCCGAATCATGAAGCAATTGACTTTCACGGAAATTATAAACAGGATATTGCTTTGTTTGCTGAGATGGGCTTCAAGTGTTTCCGGACGAGTATTAATTGGACAAGAATCTTTCCTAACGGAGATGAACTGGAACCGAACGAGGCAGGTTTGCAATTTTATGATAAGGTATTTGATGAACTATTAAAGCACGGAATTGAGCCGGTCATTACGTTGAGTCATTTCGAAATGCCGTATCATCTCGCTAAAGAATATGGCGGTTTTGCCAATCGAAAGGTTGTTGAATTTTTCGTTAGATATGCGGTTGCGGTGATGGAACGTTATAAAAACAAGGTTAAGTATTGGATGACATTTAATGAAATTAACAATCAGACAAATACGACTTCGGATATTTTCGGTTGGACGTGCTCTGGTGTTAGCTATTCGACGTATGAGAATCCGCAAGAAACGATGTATCAAGTGGCGCATCATGAATTGGTAGCCAGTGCGCTAATCGTTATAAAGGGAAAAGAAATTAACCCGGATTTCCAGATTGGTTGTATGGTGGCATTTGTCCCGTTTTATCCTTATTCCTGTAACCCGGATGATGTTATGGTTGCAGCTTCATCGATGCACGAACGGTTCTTTTTCCCAGATGTTCATGTGCGAGGATATTATCCGAATTATGTAAGAAAAGAATGGAAACGAAAGGGCTATCACATTGAAATGGAACAAGGGGATGAGGAAATCCTCAAAGAAGGAACGGTTGATTTTATCGGTTTGAGCTACTATATGTCCAATGCAGTCAAAGCAGATGTTAAAACGGACACAAGCAAGTCTACAGACGGCGCTTCGGAGCATTCTGTTCCGAATCTTTACGTGAAAGCAAGTGATTGGGGCTGGCAAATTGATCCTGTCGGGTTACGCTATACGTTAGTTACTTTATACGAACGTTATCAATTGCCTTTATTTATTGTGGAAAACGGTTTTGGTGCACTAGACGTTGTGGAAGAAGATGGAAGCATTGAAGACGATTACCGGATTGAATATTTACGCTCACATCTGGAAGAAATGAAAAAAGCGGTGGTACTAGATGGTGTAGATTTAATTGGCTATACGGCTTGGGGATGTATTGATGTTGTGTCGTTTACGACAGGCGAAATGAAAAAACGTTACGGCTTTATTTATGTTGATAAGCATAATGATGGAACAGGGACGTTAAAACGAAAGAAAAAGAAGTCATTTGACTGGTATAAGCAGGTAATTGAAACGAATGGAGAAAAGCTATAAAAGAGCGTGGGACAAGGGCTCTGACCCTTCGTCCCGCTATCTTCTGAAATTACCGATAACTTCTACGGTCTCACTAACACTGACGAATGCGGTTTGATCGACACGTTTGATAAGTGATTTGACGATCGCTAATTCGTAGCGGGTAATTACCGTGTATAATACTTTTCGCTCCTCGTTAGAATAACCACCATGCCCATCCATGACAGTAATCCCTCGAATTAAGTTTTTGATAAGCTCATTTTTCAACTCATCGCCTCGATTTGTTACTACCATTAAATTCAGCTTAATATGACGGGTATGCACGCGGTCAATGACAATCCCAGTTATATAAATGGAAGCCATCGTATATAAAGCTAATTCCCACGAGAAAATAAATCCAGAAATAAACACAACAATACTATTCAAACCGAAAATAAGGCCACCAAGCGGAATGTCACGCTTTTGCGTGAGAAGCAGGCCAACAACATCAAAGCCTCCAGTTGAGCCATAAAAACGGATAATAAATCCGATTGCTACACCAGCAATAACACCTCCGAATACGGATGAAAGTAAGGCGTCCTCTGTTACTTTCATCACTGGGGTATATTGCATCGTTAACGAGGTAACTAGGACAGAAAAGACACTGTTCCCGATAAATTCTCTCCCAAGTTTCATCCACCCAACAATTAGAATAGGGATATTTAAAATCACAAGCCAAATACCACTATTGATCGGAGTTACTAGTCCAAAAATCATGGCAAGACCTGTAACACCACCTGTTAACACTTCGTGAGGAAGCAAGAACATGTTAAAAGCAAAACCCAGGATGACAGAAGCAACAAATATGACGGCAAACTTATATAAACGCTTCATAGCGATAACCTCCCAATACAAAAATACACCTATTGAATTCTAGTGGTCATGGTTTTAAAAGTCAATGACTTTTGGGTAAGTAATAAAAGGGATATGGGCTACTGTCGCTTTCCGGATGCTGTTAGTATTTAATATGATTACATATAAAAAGCATGAAAAGGGTTTTTAAGGGGAACTGACTTCCAACAAGCTATTTTTGGAGAATCCTTGGCTAATAGTTTGATAAAAAGCATGGAGTTGGTAAATGATACTTGAACAAAAAGTAGCGACGCATTCCCCTTCAAAATCTACTGATTTAGTGGGGGTAAGTCGCTACGGTTTGATGTTCCTTGTTCTTCAATATACTTTTTCACTACTTCTATAGTTGCTCCACCAGATGTCAAAATCATATAACTCCTACTCCAAAAATAAGGTTTCCAATAGTACCCAGTTAAGTGCTCGGCAAATTCCTTGCGAATATACCTGGATGTGACGGTTTTATAACTGTTAATGGTGTTGGCTAAATTTATTTGCGGCGGCGCATCAAACAAAATATGGATATGGTCTGCTTCGCCGTTCATCTCTATGATCCGACAATTCTATTTCTCAAATAAATTATTGGTGATTTCTTTCAACCGACTCAAGATTATTTCGTCGATACATTTGTGCTGTATTTTGCAACCACAACTAAATGATAAGTTAGTTTATATACTGCATGTCTATTCTTGTTGTAATCCAACATAATCCTCCTTTCAATCGTATACAACTAATTTATAATATATGTTAAAATTAGGATAACAGATGGAAGCGAGAAACGGAAGGAGGGTTTGGATGTGAAAATCACCAAAACACTAAAACGAAAGATTACGAATCATGCTCGGATTTTTGATGAAACGTTGCACATCTACAATCGAGCATTGACGTTCATCATGAACGTGATCGATACAGAATTTGATTCCCTAGACAAGATGACTGCGACATCGATTGTTGCCCCTGTAGAGAAACTCATACATACCACACAAACAAACCCTTCTCCGAAGTATAAAACATACAATCAACAATTTTACAAATTTCCTTCTTATTTTAGAAGAGGAGCAATTGCTTCAGCATTTGGCAAAGTCAAGAGCTACCGTTCTAATCTTAGAAATTGGGAAGAGGAACGAAAAATAGCCCTAGCTGAAGGGGAACGCTTTAAGAAAAAACCTCCACGTCTCCAATTAGAACATAAAGAATTCCCGGTATTTTACCGTGGCAATATGTTCCGTAACCCTTCTGATACGACAGCTCAAATTAAAATATTTCATAAAAACGATTGGGTATGGATTGACATCACCTTTAAAGAACAAGACATGTATAAACGTGGGGTTTGGGATTGGAAAGCTTGTAATCCCAAGCTCGTGAAAGTCGGAAAGAAATACTTTCTTCATACGGCTTATCAATCAGAAGTGAAACTCACAAAAACGAAAATAAACGAACAAAGAATCTGTGCTGTAGATCTAGGAATAACGAATTCTGCGGTTTGTTGTGTGCTGGATGCAAAGGGAACTGTCTTGGCTCGAAAATTTATCAATCAGCCAAAAGAAAAAGACCAATTGTATACAATTACCAACAAACTACGGAAAGTTCAAGCACAATCTGGATTTGTACAAGCGCCACGTTTCTGGCGAAGAATCAATGGATTACAACAACAAATCGTCAATAATACCGCGCATCAAATTGTAACGTTTGCCCATGAACATGCGTGCGATTTCATCGCATTTGAATATCTCGACAAAATGAAAACTCCAAAGGGTTTTTATGGCGCGAAGAAACTCCGGTTTAAGCTTCGGTATTGGAGAAAAAAGGGAATCCAAAATAAAGTCGAAGAAATGGCGCACCACCAAGGCATGCGCATTTCCAGAATAAACGCACGTAACACGAGTGCGCTTGCCTTCGATGGTTCGGGGAAAGTACAACGTAAAGGTAAAAAAGACCTTGCCGTATTTACAACAGGTAAAGTATATCATGTGGATCTTTCTGCAAGTTACAACATTGGTGCAAGGTATTTTATTAGTGGAATACTCAAAACCTTTTCTGAAAAGCAAAGGTTGGCACTTCAGGCAAAAGTTCCTGAGTTGTCAAAAAGAACACAGCAGACCTTGTCTTCGTTAATTACCCTATGTTTGGCGCAGTAGTTCTGTAAATGGTCTACATAGCGAAACCTAGTGGTGTATTCAAGATAGGGGATGCTCCATCAAAATCTTGGATTTAGGTGGAGAGTTTCACTGATAAATTTAAATTATAGTAGTAGAAGCATTAAGATAACATTCAAGGCTCATCACTAAATTAGTGGTGGGCTTATTTTGCTGGGGAATTGGAAGCTGGCTTACTGTCATATATTCTATATACCACTGGAACAATAAACCTGAACCCGTTTTCGGATTATGCCCCCATGTTCGTACTAGAATGGGACGAAAAAACGGCCCTATGTCGAAAAAATGAAAACGATTTCTAAAAAATGCGTCGTTACTATAGTTAACGGTAGTAGTTATAATTAGATTAGTCTATCATGATTTACTAGAAATATATGGTTTTAGAGAGGAGCAGTAATCTATTTTTAAAAAAACTATTTTATTACGGGAGGTATATGATGTATAAGTCGAAAAAAACGTCAGCGATCTTCATGATTATTATTTTGTTGTGGTCTCTGATACCAGCTCATATAGTAGATGCAGAAACGGGGACAGGGGATTCCGTTTATTTAGATCCTAATCAACCTGTAGATACTAGAGTAGCAGATTTACTGAGTAGAATGTCGACAGATGATAAACTTGGCCAGATGATTCAAGCGGAAAGAGATGCAATTACCCCGGCTCAAGTAAAAGAGTTTAAGATAGGATCTGTACTAAGCGGTGGGGGGTCTTTCCCAAATGGTAACGAGGATGATAGTGTACCTAGTGAATGGTCGAAATTAGTAGATGGTTATCAGGATGCAGCTTTAGACACCGAGTTAGGAATTCCTATTATTTATGGTGTTGATGCTGTCCATGGACATAATAATGTAAAAGGTGCAACCATATTTCCTCATAGCATTGGCTTGGGCGCAGCAAATAATGAAGCACTTACCCAACAGATTGGCGATGCTGTCGCAGATGAAGCAAAATCAACAGGTGTTCATTGGACATTTGCTCCTACCATCGCAACAGCTCAAAATATTAAATGGGGAAGAACGTATGAAGCGTTCTCCGATAATGCTGACATATCAGCCAAACTTGGAGCAGCTTACATTAAAGGCTTGCAAGGTGAAAATCCAAGTGAAGATTTAGCGCAAACAAATAAAATTGTCGCTACTGCTAAACACTATATTGGTGAAGGTTATACAGATAGTGGGGCGAACCAAGGGAATATTTCGGGTTTAACCGAACAAGAAATCTTGGATAAAGAGTTGAAGATGTATGAAGAAGCCGTTGACGCAGGTGTTCGAACGGTTATGGCTTCCTATCATAGTATTCAAGGTTTGAAAATGCATGCAAATAAGCACTTATTATCAGATGTATTAAAAGGTGATTTAGGGTTTGACGGTTTTGTTATTTCAGACTATAATGCCGTGGACCAAATTTCAGTTGATCAAGATGGCAATAATGTAAGCGGTTTAAAGGATCAATTGAAAACGGCAGTGAATGCAGGTGTGGACATGTTTATGCAGCCAACCAACTGGCAGACGGCGCTTGGACATTTAAAAACACTTGCAGCAGATGGTGACATATCTGAAGAACGCATTAATGATGCGGTCACTAGAATTCTTAAAGTAAAATTTGAAGCAGGATTATTCGAACATCCGAAAACAGATGAAAACCTTGCGGATGAATTTGGAAGTGACGAACATAAGGCAGTTGCAAGACAAGCAGTTCGTGAATCTCTTGTTCTGTTAAAGAATGATAAGGTAGATGGGTCACCTATTCTGTCGCAGCTGGCAGATATGGATAAAATTTTTGTGGCAGGTACAAGTGCAGATGATATTGGTATCCAATCTGGTGGATGGACGGTTAGCTGGCAGGGTAGTGCTGGCGAAACAACACCAGGTACAACTATTTTGGAAGGTATTAGGGAAAAGGTTGGAGCAGAGAAGGTAACGTATAACGAGCATGGTAGAGGTGCTGCTGGTCATGAGGTTGCGATCGCTGTTGTAGGTGAAATGCCATATGCAGAAAGCGAAGGCGACACCAATGAGCTGAACCTAACATTTGAACAAAGTGAAACACTTAAAAACATTCGACGTGCAGATCCAGATATTCCAATCGTTGTTGTTTTGGTTTCTGGTCGACCGATGATCATAACAGAAGAATTGCCAGAATGGGATGCACTAATTGCAGCATGGCTACCGGGAACAGAAGGTGGAGGTGTTGCTGATGTGTTATTTGACGACGCATATGATTTTAAAGGGAAACTGCCTATTCGTTGGCCGTTCTTTATGGAAGCATATCCATCTTTTTACGGTGATGATAGTGAGAACTTCTTGTTCGAAACTGGTTACGGTTTGACGAAAAAGGAGGAAACACCTACAATACCGGATTCTCCTGAAGAACCTGGCACAGAAGGACATTCCGTACCAGGAACAATTCAAGCTGAAGATTGGTTGAATCAATCAGGGCTTGATACGGAAAATACGCAAGATGAAGGTGGAGGCCAAAACGTAGGTTGGTCTGATACTGGTGACTGGATTGATTACCAACTGAATGTAGCAGAAAGTGGGACATATAGTATTGATGTCCGTTACGCAGCAAATGAAAATACAGGAATTGAAATCGTTGGTCAAAACGACAAAGTATTAGGCGAGATGTCGGTAGCAAGTTCTGGTGGTTATCAGTCTTGGACTACACATACGATCGAGAATGTTGTGTTAGAAGCAGGACAACAGGAACTGCGTGTTTCTTATACTGGTGGAGCGCTAAATCTTAACTGGTTTGGTTTTACAAGAACAGGGGATATTCCACCTGATTATAATCCAAACCCTGAACCTCCTCCGCTACCAGAAGATGATAACACTGCGATTGTGAAAGAAGATGCAGTTGAAAATTGGGTAACATTAGCTCGCGACTCGCAAAATATGGGTTGGTACTATAATTCTCGTTGGCAAGAGGGAGATCCCAAGCTTGAGCAACAGGATAATTTGGATATTAATAAAGCGGCTGTGGACTCTGAGATTAACTCGATCAACATTGATCCAACACAGCAATACCAGTCAATTATGGGGATTGGTGCATCTGTTGACGAATCAACCGTTTTTAATATGCAAAAAATGAGCGTGGCAAAGAGAAATGAATTAATTGAGAAGTTGATGGATCCTGAAAATGGTATCGGTATTAGTATGATGCGTTTAACCATTGGCACATCGGATTTTACCGCACAGGAGTTTTACTCCTATGATGACATGCCACCAGGCGAGACAGATCTTGATTTCAGTGAATTCTCTATAGAAAAAGATAGAGAGTACAAAATTATTGAAACAGCTAAGAAAATGCAAGAAGTAAATCCAGATCTTACATTCTTTGCATCTCCATGGAGTCCTCCAGGTTGGATGAAAACGAATGACAGCATGATTGGTGGTCAACTAAAAGAGGGCTACGAACCAATTTTAGCAGATTACTATTTAAAATTTTTCGAAGCATATCGCGCTGAAGGTATTGAAATCGATGCGATGACGCTTCAGAACGAACCGTTACTTGAGATTGATTATCCAAGTATGCACCTTCCATGGGATCGTGCGGTAACACTAGCGAAACATTTAAGGGAGAAGTTAGATGCAAATGGTTTTGAACACGTGAAATTATGGATGTTCGACCACAATCCATCAGATGCGCAAAGCTATGCTGGCAGCTTTTTAGATGATCCAGAAGGCTATGCAGCAGTGGATGGAACGGCATTCCATGATTACGGTGGGGCACTATCAGAAATGACAAAATTAAAAGAACAATTCCCCGAAAAAAATATTTATTTAACAGAGCGCTCGGTATGGGGAACTTACGGTGCAGACCGAATTGCACAATACTTTAGAAATTATGCGCGTAGTTATAATTCATGGGTTATGATGCTTGATAGTGATGTGAATACACACCACTGGGTAGGTACACCAGACCCAACAACGATCATTCAGGACTCTGCTAACCCTGATAACTATTGGTTAACTCCTGAATATTATATCAATGGTCATTTCACGAAGTATGTCAAGCCAGGATATAAGCGAATTGGAAGCGATTATGGATCTGCTGATGAAGTAACGAATGTGTCGTTTATGAGTCCTGATGAAAAAGAGATTGTATCTATCGTCATTAACCAAACGGATCAGGATCAAAAATTCAAATTAGTATCAGAAGGCACACAAATCACTGCGACTTTAGCAGCGAATTCCGTTGCTACCTATCGTTGGGACAGGTTGGATACCCATAAGGCACCTGGAACGATCAAAGCTATTGATTTTGATCAAGCACAAGGAAATTATGCTACAGATAATGGCTATATTGGTGGTTTAACGGACAGTGCTACTTTTGATTATCTAGTAGACGTAAAAGAAGATGGGGAGTATTACCTTGATCTTGGTCATGCGGAACAAACGAATGAACCAATATTTGAGGTATCCATCAATGGACAAAATTTAGGCGCTTTAACTAGTCAACCAACCGGATGGTGGGATAACTGGACGAAGATTAGAACAAAAGTAGAGCTAGAGAAAGGTATCCAAAGGTTAAGAATCACAGCTAATGGCGATGCATTTAACCTGAACGATATTTCAATTACAAAAGCACATGGTACACAAAATGTACCAGGGAAGCTACAAGCGGAGAACTTCGATACGCATAATGGTGCTCTCGTACAAGATATAACAGATGGACAAGCGGTAGGCTATTTAGAATCAGACGATACAATGACTTATACCGTTAATGTCCATGCAAGTGGTACGTATAAAGTAACCTATCGTTATGCATCTGGAAACGCCAATCCACAATTAGAATGGATCGTGGACGGTTCCAATGTACACTCTGCTAATCTAGCAAGTACCGGAAATTGGGAAACTTGGAGTGAAGCAACAGAAGAAATAGAATTAGAAGCAGGCGAACACGAATTACAGCTAAAAGTAGTGGAAGGCTTAAATATCGATTGGATTTCGATTGGTTCTACTATAAGTGTGAGTAATGCTACTGTTTCAGAAAATGAGGAAGATGGACATACGTTAAACGTTGCACTTGAGAATGATACGTTTGTTGAAAATTTAGACACTGCAGCTTGGACGATTGACGGTCCTGGAGGTGTGAATATTGCTGAAGTGAATCGTATCGATGGTCAACAAGTGGAAGTCGTGTTAGAAGGTAATCGAACGGTTGATTATGATTCTAATATGCAGGTGAATTTATCTGTAAGCAATTCACAACTTCAAGGCTGGAGTAATTCGGATGCTAGTTTTGTTGTGACAGATGAAGTGACGTTTGTAGCTACAGATGATGATGAGAGCATTTCTGTACAGCCCGAAACATTAGATCCTGGTAATGGAGAAATTAAAGTAACGATTGACGGTGGAACATTCAACGAGAATACTATTAATCAAATGACTCTTACGGGATCTGTCGTTGAAAGTGGAAACTTGATAATCGACGAGGTTGTATATAATAGCCCAACGGAAGTAACCCTAAGCTATACCCAAGATGATACACCTATTTATGAGGATGTAACACTTACTGTTTATATCCCAACAGAAGGTTATGCTGATTCTACGAACGGGGTAGCACTAACGGATTCGTTTGTTCTTCTTGGTACAACGAATCAGGAAGAGCCAACTGCAATTCCTGGAGAGATTGGTATCGGAGACTTCTACAAGTTGAGTGGTGTGACTGTATCTGATTCAGCACTTACTGATGTGCAAGCGGGTGATTGGATTGAATACATGATTGATGTTCCTGAAGCTGGTGACTATTTGTTTACACTTGGAATAAATACCAATGCCGCTGCAGGTGTTCACATAAAGAGTGAAAGGGCAGATACGTTAGCAGAGATTAATGTTCCTAATATTTGGGGAGCATGGTCAGAAGTTATACAGCCAATCACACTAGAAGCAGGAGAGCAAAAGATAAGAGTGTATGCGGACAATGGAGAGATGGAACTGAATAAACTAGCTATTGATGTAATAGAGCCTGTAGAGTCCACAGAAGCTGTAGTTAAAGTGGAGGCGGAAGATTACGTTGATGCAAGTCAAGCAATCATTCAACTAGGTGATTCGAGAACCAATATCGGATACACAGTTGCGGGCGGCTGGATTGACTACGTGATAAACGTTCCAGCGGGTAAGTATAAAGTTGCTTATCATTATTCAACTACTGAAGGTGGCGTAAGCACTCGTGCTAATATAGGAGAAAGTCAAGTTACTACTCCCCTAGCAACAACAGGTGATTGGGCTACTTATCAAGATGTAGTGTCCAGTGAAACGATTGTTATACCAGACGGGGATCAAACACTTCGTTTAGAGGTACTTGGTAATGGCTTCAACTTGGATTGGTTTGAATTGCAGTTTGTCGAGCCTTTACCTGATGAAAATCCGTCAGGTGAAGATGTCGTAATAACAGAACCAATTGAATCAGACGGTAAATTTACGGTCGATATAAATAGTATTGAACGAGTAAACAACGCTGGTGAATTAATCGTCAATATGGAAGAACTATTAGAAGCAAAAATTGAACTTTCAGAAGCGCAAATTCTACTCTTGAAAGAAAAAGGTGTTAGATTGACCTTGCAAAACAAGGAAACTATCGTAAGTTTTCCATCAAACGCATTACCTAATGGAGATGTCACAATCGATATTTCTGAAGTTACCGATCAAACGTATACAGATGAAGCTATAAGTAAAGTGTTTGATTTTACTGTCAATAACGGTGAGTTTTCACAGTTTATAGAATCCGTAACGGTAGGGTTCAAAGTAAATGATACGAATGGGAAGAATCTAGAAGTCCACTATTATGATGAAGATTCTAATGAATGGATAGCTATCGGCGGTGAATATAGAGAAGGTTATATATTTGCTGAGACAAATCACTTTAGTATATTCACAGTATTAGAGGTTTCACCTGATGAAGATGGCGAGCAACCAGGAGATGGTGAACAGCCGGGAGAAAATGAGCAGCCAGGAGATAGTGAGCAACCAGGGAATGGTGAACAGCCGGGAGAAGATGAGCAACCAGGAGAAGGCGAGCAGCCAGATGACAGCGAACAACCGAGCGATGGCAAAGAACCAGAAAATGATAATCAATCAGGTGATGAAGATCAATCTGATGATAAGGATCTTCCAGACACTGCGACATCTACCTTTAACTTTATGTTAGCAGGATTGATTATTCTTTTAATCGGCGGGCTTGTTTATGTTAGAAGTAGAAGAAGCACTTTAGAATAAATGAAAACACCACCAATTTACTGAAGATAAATTGGTGGTGTTTTTACGTACTGAATATGAAGCAGTTACTACTTAGGGAGTATGTGGAAGAAGGTGAGGTAGTAATAAAGCGTATGTTGAAAGTGTGGTGATGGTCTAAGAGTGTGGATCTCGGAGCTGAGTGATTTGATTTGGGAAAATTGATAAATTAACAGGCGAGATTTTTGAAAAAGACTTTCTAATCTTTTTTGCCTTTGTGCCCAAATAATATTTAATTAAAGCAAAAAAAGCAAAAGAGCTCGATATTATAAATTATCGTGATTAGATGATGTCTCTATTGAAATGGATTTAATTCAAATTATTTAACCTGGTAAATTTGCATCAAAATTATTAGACTTTTATGGTTCTCCATTAATCTATTACACCACCACATATAGTACTCCGCATATCTAAATAGTTGAACCAACCAACTCCCTATTAGGGCTATTTAACAACTTACTGGCAACAGCAATCATATCTGTTATGAACACACTACGGATAGGGAAAAATATTAACCCCACCTAGTCCATCAAGTCAAAACACCCCAACAGCATAAGCAATCACTTTTGTGAACAACATCTAGGAGAAATCGACCCATAATCATTTCGGGGATTGGATGATTTTTATTGCGTGGCGTGTATGCACTAGCTTGCGGAGAAAAGTGTAGCATACACATGGCGGTCGATGCATTTGTTTACTAGTTAATATTTAGACTCTACCAAATGGGTTATACCATTGACCTTTCGTTCCAACGAATGATAGAAAGGATGAGTTACTGAGGACAGAGAATTTCTGCATTACTGGGTTGCTTCTTGCGATTCTATTCTCGCCCCCGGTAAACTCAACAAACTCATACCGACTAAAAATAACAGTGAGCCGAACACCACGTAGATGGTGATTGGTTCATTGTAAAATAACCATGACCAGAATAAGGTGAATAACACACTGGAATTCACAAGAATCGCTGCAAGTAAAAAGGAAACACGCTTTAATGCCGTTGAATAGATGATAAAGCTAACGCCTGTTATTAGTCCTAACAACAGCAATGCAATCAGCGATACTCCACCAAATTCACCAGTTGACTGAAATTGAAATGGAAGTGGGATGGCTGTTATGATACTACACCACAGAAAGATCGATAAATTCATGTCGATCGCGCCCATTTTCTCTATCAATATCTTTTGGCTTACAAAATGAAAGCTAGCTCCAAAAGCAGATATAGCGAAGACCAGTGTCAAAAACAAGTCAAATTCCAATAATTCACTTAAAGGCAAGCCGTTCCAACTAATTACAAAAACACCGGAAATGCAAAGTGCAACAGCAGTCCAGGAAAGTATCGAGGCTTTTTCTTTAAAATAAAAAATAGAAAAGAGCAGCATGAAGATAGTTAAAAAAGGTGTGACTAATATTTGTTCATAAGCATAGCCGATCGTAACACCAAAGTTTTCAAATAAATAGTTTACTATTTTTCCGAGTGCACCATACCAAATCCATTGTGATTTCCAGGAGATGTTTATCTTTCGCTTGCTCAACAAAATAAACAAAACTAAAAAAGCGACACCAAGTGCGAAACGCAGAAATGTGATTGTATAGCTATCTAAAGAAAATGAAGCAGCCTTAACGAGTATGCTAACAAAGCTCCACATTAATGTACTAAGTAATAGAAGAAAGATTCCCATATGTATTTCGTCACCCTTTTTTTTGTAGCTCGGTTATCTTTATTCTAATCTAGTTAAGATTCGATTACTATATTTCCGGGGAAATTATTTCTTTATAGTTTGGTGGAAATTGGTGTCCTAACTATTGATGTTTAATTTTTCTCTATTTAACAATGTTTGAGGGATGTTAATGTTTGAATTAGCATACGAAATCTCAACCAAAATAGCCTATTAACAATAGTTGTTCTCAAAGAGCTACGCTATGTTAGTTATGCTTTTTGATCTGTTGATTTTCATGAAAAGTGGGTAATCAAAATTTTATGTTAAAATAAAGATAGTGTTTGTGAAGTTTATTGTTAAATGGCAGGTTAATTGAATCGTAAGGAGGGCGAAGATGTTTGCGCAGATATTTTTAGGGATTTTTATGATTATTATGGGGATTTCTCATTTGTTAAATAAAAGGTTATTTCTACAGAAAAATATCGAAAATCTTGTAAGTGATGTTCGCTCATATCAAAAAGGTGCAGCGTTGTCTTGTTGTTTATCTGGAATACTCTTTATTACTATGGGTATTATTGAAAAAAAAGCAATATTCGAAACGTCAACTTTTGTAATAACATACATTTTTTTAGCTATTATTCCTCTGACCATCGCTATATTAAACAATAAAAAGCATTCTGGTAAATATTTGGTTAGGTGAACCTGATTTCTTTCTTATTATCAATAAATATACTTGAACAAATCTTGAATAGCATTAGGTTTAGAAAAAGATTTCGGATCTGCGGATAAAAACTAAAAAGCACCCTGCCAAGCAGAAAATTGCTCGAACAGGGTGCTTCCAAACTTTATAATGAAAGATTTTTGTGGTTTTTAACCATATCAGTTAGTGACGATTCTTCACCAATTAGATTTTTTAAATCATTGGATGTTTTCGCTGTTTCGCCTTCAGAAATTGCCTGATAAGTGGAAGCTGAGAATGCTGCAACGCCTTCAGGAAGTCCGATACTCGTTAACAATTTAACTTGTTCTTCATAACTAACGACAGTATGTTTCACATTTTTGCCGGTAACTTTTGTGACCACCTCTGCTAATTCGTCAAAGCTCCATGTTGTAGAGGATACAAAATTATATGTTTTATTTTCGTGCCCTTCTGATGCAAGAATTGCGGCTGTACCTTTTGCTAAATCAGCTCGATTAACCGTGTTGATCCGACCTGCTCCAGCATTGGTAACGATTGCGCCATTTTCAATAGAAGCAGCTAAATCTTTGTTAATAAATACTTCTGAATATAGCGAGTTTCTAATAAATGTATAAGGGGTACCTGACACACGGATGGCGTATTCTGTGTTTAAGTGTAGCAATGCCAAAGGTATTTGCGATTCTTCCGCGAAAGCATAGCTTGTATATGCGATATGTTTTACACCTGCATCGCGCCCTGCTTTAACGACATTTGCATGCTGAACAATTCGTTCTGTGTCATCAAAGCTGGAACTTGAAATAAATAGTAATTTTGATGCGCCAGCGAAGGCTTCTGGTAGTGATTCAGGGTTATCATAATCCCCGTATCGAATCTCGATTCCTAAGTCAGCGTATTGCTGCTTAGCTTTGTCTGTGTTTCGTGCAACAGCGACGATATCTTGTGCAGGGATTTTTTCATTCTCAAGCAGGTTGTTAATGATTAATCCTCCTAATTGACCTGTAGCACCTGTAATAATAATAGACATGTAAATCCTTCCTTTCTGCTTTTTCTTTACTATTTGTGAAAAAAACATTAACCTTAAAGGTGATTAGCTTATAAAGGTGTGTGAGCAGTGAAATTATCATGGAATGACTATATTAGCATCAAACTACACAAAACTGATTTGAAACTAACCAGCTACATGAAAGCCCAACTTGAACCATTTAACCTTGCACCAGAACAGAGTTTAATTATGCTGTTACTTTGGGAAGAAGATGGTTTAACCCAATACCAATTAGCTAAACACCTGAATAAAGACAAAACAAATATCGCAAGAATGTGCGCTAACCTAGAGAGAAAAGGGTTCATTTATCGTGTCAATTGTAAAGATGACCGACGTTCCATCAAGCTATTTCTCACTCCTTTAGGAAAACAATCAAAGGAAAGAATTATCCCGATTACGGAAAAATTCAATGACATAGTCTGTGAAAATCTAACATCAGATGAAATAAATCAACTGGAACATCTTTTAACAAAAATCAACGATAATGTAGAAAAATACAGTTAACACACTAATCAAGGATAAATAGTTGCTATAGCAACAAAGTTAAACGATAACAAACAAAAAGTAAAGTAACTCGCTTGCAGGATGAGGAGTAAGCATACTTACTTTTCATTGGAACGATTAATCAGTAAAATAATAAACTAGGAACAGGGTAAGGTATGAGCACAGTTTTTCAAAAGGAAAAGGGATGACAATGGAGATCATACATGTAACAGATAAACTAGCAGCAGACACAGCATTATTAACCCTCGTGGTTGGGGAATTTGACGGTGTGCATAAAGGACATGAAGTACTGTTGCAAACGGCAAGAAATAAAACAGATCAAGCGCATGAAAAGTTAGCGGCTGTGATTTTTTCTCGAAATGAAAATAAGCTCATCTCTGATCAAGATAAGTTGAACAGACTAAAGCAGTATGGTGTTGACAGGGTGTACCTCTTTGATAGTAAAACTACTGAAGCTTTTATGTTGGAACAGGTTGCTTCATTAAATATAAAGCGAGTCGTAATTGGAGAAAAACAATCAGCAAATACGAAATCGCTTATTGATTTTTGTAAACAAATGAACATAGACATAATCGAGATATCGTCTGTAACAGAAAATGGAAAAGCAATCAGTACTAGTGGCATTCGAAAATTAATTGGCGAAGGATTTATGGAACCAGTTCACGTGCTGTTAGGTCGTCCGTTTACACTTACTGGAACCGTCATTCATGGAGAAAAGGTGGGGCGCCAACTAGGGTTTCCAACGATTAACCTTGGTGGGGTGGACGATTTCGTGCAGCCAAAGCCCGGCGTTTACCTTGGCGTAGCAGGGATCCATGAAGATGATGTTATTACTGCCTATTGGCATGTATTAATAAGTGCTGGCTACCGGCCCACGGTAAATGGCAAAGGTTACTTAGTTGAAGCTCATTTGTTAAACTTTAGTGGTGACTTATATGGTAAAACGGTATCTGTTTCTTTTCTCCGTTATATGAGAGGTGAAATAAAATTTACCGATCTTAATGCCCTAGTGCAACAAATGGATCAAGATAAATTGGATGCACAGAAACTGATTGGAATGTAAGTTCCTCTAAGGAGTAGGAATTTGTCCATAAATAAGGAGGGAGCAACAGTGAAACTTGTAGGAATTGCGGGTTCATTAGCTAGCTGGAAGACGAATGTAGCCGTTCATACAGTATTGACAGAAGCGAGAAGGCTTGACTCAACTGTAGAAACGGAATTGATTGATTTAAGAGATTTTGAAGTAGAATTTGCAAATGGAAATCCGTTGGCGTATTTCAATCAAGATACATTTAATGTTGTTAACAAGGTGATGTTAGCCGATGCATTAGTATTCGGTACGCCGATTTATCAAGCATCAATCACAGGAGCTTTGAAGAATTTACTCGATCATTTAGAGCCTGATGCATTTAAAGGTAAGGTAACGGGAATGATTACAACCGGCGCAGTGGAGAAGCACTTTCTTGTGGCCGAGTATCAATTAAAACCAATCCTTTCTTATTTAAAAGGACTTGTACCAACCGGGAATGCTTTCATTCATAATGATTCTTATAATGATGAAAATGAAATTATAGATCGAGATGCATTTGAGCGCATGCATAAACTTGCTGCTGAAGTGATTCAATTGCAGAAAAGTTTAGGTTAAAAGTAGAAAATTATGGGACCATAAAATAAATAACCATCTGTCCTATCATAGACTCGGATAGGGCAGATGGAAGTTATGTGAGTTTAGCTTTGTCGTTATAAAAAAACACTAACAAATAGAAACCTCGCCTTTTATAATCTCACCATTCTGGTCATCAACATGTTCTGTTCCACTTTCACAGTTTTCTTCATTCTCCCATTCAATTATGTATTTACCCCTTTTGTGACTCACTTCACTAATCTTGACCACTCCAATTTCTCCAGCGTGACGATTCAAAATAATTTCTTCTGCTTGTTCTTGAGAGATTTTAGGTGCTGGCTGATTACAAGCACCTAAAGTCAAACTTACAGCTACTAATACCACTATTAGTATTTTTTTCATAGGTTCTGTCCTCCAATATGATGTGCATTCTTTCGGATAACGCCATAAAATCATTTCTTCCTATTATAAGACAGCTTGATTGCAACTACAGTGAGCCCAACTAAAATGATCGCCCCTGCAGCGAGAAGTATCTTTATAATCTGAGTTGGATTTGTCTTTTCTCCAACATGTTCTCCTCTTCGGATCGCTTTTCTATATTCTCCATCTGAAACTTCAACGGCAATCGCTTCATTTGTGTTTATACCTTTAATTGAATAGTATTCGGTGCCGCGTTCATATGCATTGGAGAAGTTGCCAGTATAACTTTCCATATCGGAATAAACAGTTACCTGCCCAATCTTCTTATCAATATCCGTTACATACTCATCGGTTACTTCATAGATGTAACCATCCCAAACAACAAATATATACGCCCATGAAGTGGCTAATGATTTGCTAGGGAACAGAAAAGCAATCAACAAAGCTAATAACAGAAATATGCTGATTTTCTTCACACCATCACAACCTTTCGAGTTAAACTCGGGTTTTAAGATGAATCCAACATCACTTTTCTTTATTGCCTTCAGGATAAGTTAATTTTACATCGACGATCTATTACTTTTTAGACGTAACTATTTTTGAAAAGTCACAATTTTTCATTTCTTAGTAGACAAATCTAGCTATAGTTGTAAAATTTAAATTAAGAGTTTAAAAGAAGGAGGAGTGTGAGTTATGTCAAAGCATCACTTGTTTACGAGAGTTGGTTACAACTATATCCCAACAACTGCTATTGATGAATCGATTAATTGGTACAAGGAAAATTTAGGTCTAAAGTTTATTAACAAGTTCCAGGACAGAGGATCACACATCGCCGTATTTCATTATCCACATCAGCATGCGATTGCTACTGTACTAATTGAAACGACGGACAAAGCGCCTTTTGAACTTCTTCGTAATGGACAGCCATTTCCAGTAATGGCTTTGAATTGTGTGGATATTGATTATACACATCAGCAAATGAAGGAAAAAGGTATTAAAGTGGATACGATCAAGCCACTTGGTAATGGAGAGGCTAAATATTTTTATTTTAGAGACAACCAAGGTAATTTGTTGGAAGCTGCTTGGTCTATTTGGGATACAAAGGATGATATAAAGGAAGATTTTTAATCTGGGGAGAAGATGGTTAGGATCTATGTTGCCCACATGATTCCTGTAATTATGTGTTCCGCACCGATAATGAGAATAAAGGAATATCATCTAAGAAGGACGAATAAATTAAAGTGAGTCTATGTGGGTAATATGTTAGTCAGTTTCTTATATAACATTCCAACGTGGGAATGTAGTCTATTTACATGCACCTTTGTAGACATGGATGAGGTTCAAAAAATTCTAGGAGGGAAATTAAATGCACATAACCGAAAAAAGTGTGAAAACCAATCGTTTAACTTTGTCTTATTTAGAGGCCGGAAACCAAGAAAATCCAACTTTGTTCTTCATCCATGGAAATGTATCATCAAATCTATTTTGGGACGAAATTTTGGAAGCGTTTTCTTATGGTTATCATGTAATTGCTCCAGATTTAAGAGGGTACGGAAAAACAGAAAAATTAGAGGTCGATGCGACAAGAGGATTACGTGATTGGAGCGACGATCTAAGGGCGTTTAAGGATACACTAGGTATCTTGGACAAGATTCATCTTGTCGGTTGGTCGTTAGGCGGCTCTGTCATTATGCAATATGCCATTGATTACCCTGAAGATGTTGCATCATTAATTATGGAGAGTCCGATGTCACCGTTTGGCTTTGGCGGCACGAAAGATGAAATTGGAACACCTTGCTACGCTAATTATGCTGGTTCAGGTGGAGGGACTGCTAATTCAGATTTCGTCAAACGATTGCAGGAGCAAGATATGACCGAGGAAGATCCAAACAGTCCGAAAATGGTCATGAATCAGTTTTATTTCAAAGCCCCTTTCCGGGTAGACATAGCAAGAGAAGCAAAGTTCGTTCAAGGGATGTTATCCATTGGTACGGGAGACGGACTTTATCCGGGGGCTATGCAAACATGTGAAGAGTGGCCGGGTGTTGCGCCAGGGGAAATCGGGATTAATAATGCAATTTCTCCGAAGTTCGTTAATTTAATGGAATTCGCAAACATTAATGAAAAAATTCCTGTACTTTGGATTCGCGGGGAAGATGATTTAATAGTTTCAGATCATTCATTTCTGGACTTTGGATTTTTAGGAAAATCAGGCTATGTACCGGGGTGGCCAGGTGAAGACGTTGTACCACCGCAACCAATGGTGTCACAAATGCGCTATGTACTAGAAACATATAAACGCAATGGCGGTCAATACGATGAGGTCGTTATGAAGGATACGGGGCATACACCACATATTGAACAAGCGCAGTTGTTTGAAGAAAAGGTAGTCTCATTTCTGAAGAGGATATCGAAGCCGGTTAGTAGGTAATCATTGATCGGCGAGGAGAGTATTTCTAAAGTTCTTTCCTCTGCATTCTATTTCATTTTATCCCCTAATATTTTCTTGTGCTTTCATTCGCCTAACATTATGATAAAAAAGAAGTAAGAATTATTAAAAATTAGCGAGGTGACGCGTTGAAACCGTATTTGATCATTAGCCAAGTGTTGTATCTCCTATCCCTTCTTCCATGGTTTGTCATTTGGGGCTTGTCCTTTATGAGCTTTGATGGTGGTATCAATTTTTATAACTCTGCATTTGTACTAATCATTTCCTTGTATCCTGTTGCCATCATTACCTGTTCAATCTTGGGGTGGGTACTTCATAAGAAAAAGCAGCGAGCTGCGTTTATTGTTAATTTGGTCCCTACGTTATGGGTGATCAGTTTCCTTGCATTCATGTTCATTAATATTTAATCGATTGTTACTGAAAGACGTACCGGATCCGGTACGTCTGTCTTGCTTGCAAAAATTGTTGATGATAACCTAAACAAAAATTGACATGGAAGATAAAAGGGTGGAGTGTATGATACAGGTATATACGGATTTGATTCAATTCAGAGGAAATCATTACGATTTTGGATATATGCAAGGAGAGCTGTTAAGAGAATCCCCGATTTTACCTAATCGTGAAAAGCAGTTGGCGTCGAAAAGAAAACGTCATTTTAATATAGATGAGCAGGAAGCAATTGATATTCTAGCTAAGTTTATCCCAGGCATGCTTGATGAGCTAGAGGGGTTAGCGGATGCGCTAAACTGGAAAATGAAAGATGCACTTCGGGAGTTTGGTGGCTATTATATCGATTATGACAGAAGCGGCTGTTCCATTTTAACGGGTACGCCATTTATGATTCGGAATTATGATAGTCATCCTGGTGCTTATGAAGGGCGATATGTGCTATATCAGCCAACTGATTCTGGCTATGCAACGATCGGCCCATCGATGCAAATCACCGGACGAATTGATGGGATGAATGAAAAAGGATTGGCGATGGGATATAACTTTATTAATCGAGTCGGTTCAGGAGACGGGTTTATTTGTAACATCATTGGACGGATGATTCTTGAAACATGTGCCAATGTAGAAGAAGCGATTATGCTATTAAAAGAAATCCCTCATCGAACGTCGTTCAGCTATGTGTTACTTGATCCGAACGGTGAGACATATGTAGTAGAAGCCTCACCAAGATCAGTTGTAGCCAGAAAATCAAAGCTTAGCACGAACCATTTTGAACTACTAACAGAAGAAAATCGCTACAGGATGGATGATTCGTTGCGCAGACAACAGCTGTTAGAAGCAAATTCAAATAATAAGGACGATGTGTATCAAGCATTCCGAATGTTAAACGATCCGGAAAAAGAGGTGTTCTCAAGTAAATACGGGGCATGGTCAGGAACGTTGCATACCGCTGCCTATATTCCAGGGGAGAAAAAAGCGTGGTTTGCCATTGGTGGAAATCGTATGCCAATTATCTTTGATTTTAATAAGTTTTTAGAAGGTGAAAAGATACCAATTAAGAAAATTAAAGGTGTGCTTGATTATGATATTCCGTTTATTAATATGTAAGTGAGTAAATTTCATAATATCCTTGGATAGCAATTCACATTCATGGGGATATGAATTGCTGAAAATCAGTATTATGAAATGGACTATCAAGCATAAAAATTGACCAGATGTAAACCATATTCTACTCTTGTTTGGATGAAACTAATTTTATGTAAATAACGAAAGGAAGATATACATGGGACAAGTTATTACAGGGAAAACAGCGCTAATCACTGGAGCTGGAAAAGGTATTGGAAAAGCAACTGCAATTGCATTAGCGAAAGAAGGTGTCCATGTTGGTCTATTAGCACGAACCTTATCAGATTTACAGCAAGTAGCTGCTGAAATTGAACCATTAGGTGTGAAAGTTGCTTATGCAACAGTTGATGTTTCCTCACTAGAACAAGTAGAACAAGCAGTAGCTCAGGTTACAGAACATCTTGGAACGATCGATATTTTAATTAATAACGCTGGAACGGCCAAGTTTGGCGGATTTCTTGATTTGACTCCCGCCGAGTGGAAAAATATTATCGATGTCAATTTGATGGGCGTTTATTATGTAACACGAGCCGTGCTTCCGCAGTTAATTGATAAAAACAGTGGAGATATTATCAATATCTCATCAACAGCTGGCCAAAAAGGTGCGCCGGTGACGAGTGCATATAGCTCATCCAAATTTGGCGTACTTGGCTTAACCGAGTCACTAGCACTTGAGGTTCGAAAGCACAACATACGCGTATCGGCTCTTACACCAAGCACAGTTGCTACGGAATTAGCTATTGCTAATAAATTAACCGACGGTAATCCTGACAAAGTCATGCAGCCAGAGGATTTAGCTGAACAAATTGTTGCCCAGCTCAAACTACACCCACGTGTATTCGTTAAATCAGCAGGACTGTGGTCAACAAATCCGTAAGAATTTTTTTCATGTGTCAGGTACGAATCGTACCTGACCATTTTTATTTTATCAGAGGGGGAAAATTGATGGAGCTATGGGATGTATATGATAAAGATAGGAACAAAACGAATAAACAGCATAAGCGTGGTACACCTTTACCTGAAGGAGATTATCATATTGTCGTCCATGTTTGGATTATGAATAGTGACGGTCAAATATTGATTACTAAACGACATCCTGATAAGCCACATCCTAATCTATGGGAATGTCCGGGTGGTTCCGTTTTAGCTGGTGAAGATAGTCTTGATGGTGCAATAAGGGAAGTAAACGAAGAAATCGGTATTACTTTGTCTAAATTAAATGGGCGATTAATTAAAAGTGAGCGACGTGATCAGTATCATGATTTTTATGATGTGTGGCTTTTTCAACAAAGCTTTAATCTAAGTGAAACGCTTCTCCAACAAGAAGAAGTCACCGACATCAAGTGGGTAACAAAAGCAGAACTTGACAAGCTACATGAGGCTTGTGGTTTAGTTTCAACGCTTAGTTACTATAATATAATCTTTCCGTTCTAAAGTGTTATTTGTCATCTTTTATCATCGTAAATCTTACCAATTCCTTGAGTCTTCTAAACATTGAAATCCAATCAAATTTTTCCATATGATACGCTCAGATTTGTTACCTTATGATAAAATAGTAGTAATAATGGAAAATTATTCAAGGGGAGATTGTAATGGATTGGTATTTACATGTTTTAAGAAAATACGCTGTTTTTGAAGGAAGAGCAAGGCGAACAGAGTATTGGATGTTTACGTTAATTAATATAATCATCGGCATTATTTTTAGCATCATGGAGACGATTTATGAAGGAATAGTAATTCTATCGGCAATATATTATTTAGCAATTATAATTCCTGGATTAGCAGTTACGGTTCGAAGGCTACATGATATAGGGAAAAGTGGATGGTGGTATTTTATCGGTTTTATACCTCTTGTTGGCCCTATTATCCTGCTCGTGTTCACTTGCTTAGACAGCGAAGAAGGATATAATAGTTGGGGACCAAATCCGAAAATTTAATCACACATTGAAATAAGCTAAGGGAAACATCTGTCCCTTAGCTTAATAACTGACTTGATTTCTTCCTTGTTGTTTGGAAATATATAATGCTTGGTCAGCTCGATCAATTATTGTTTCTGTTGTGTCACCAGCGACGGAATCCGCTATACCGAAACTCGATGTGATATTATGGACGGAAGCAAACGAATTTTCTTCTATCTCTTGTCTTAATGTCTCAGCCAATTCAATCATGTCTTCTTTGGTTTTGGTGTAGGAGATGATCATAAATTCTTCGCCACCCCAACGCCCAAAATCATCATCTTTAAATAGATGATTTTGAACAAGAGAAGTTACTTCAATCAATACTTTATCTCCAACCAAATGCCCGTATACATCATTTATTTTTTTGAAATGATCCAGATCAAAAAATATAATCGACAACGAGACCTGTTTTTTTAGAGCATTATCAAGCAATTCATATATCTTTCTTCTATTTGAAATTTTTGTTAGTTGATCTTGATAGGCGAATTTTTCAAGCATGTGTGACTCTGCAAAGGCACTTATGATAGAAGAAGCAAAGTACATAAAAATAATATAAACTAAAATAGATAAGTAATAATGAAAGGCTGACTCCAAATATGGTTGTGGAATACCGTCCCAGTAATAGATGCCAAAAAATACTGTGATGATCCAAAGACAAAGTGAATAAATCAGGCCTTGTTTTCCTCTAATCGTTACAAAAATAAAAATATAAACAAGTGGAGTCCAATACGAACTACTACTCATTTCAGGAGTAATCTCAATAGCGAAGGAGTGGAAAATATCAAATGATACTATTAAATGAATGATACTAATTAGAGCTAAATTACTAATTTCAGCTACTAGTATCCACTTTCTAAGATAAAGTAGTATCCAAGATATACTATATGAGACAAGCAGCAGTTGTAGAATAATAATATTTATTTGTTTGGTATCATCTATGTGCGATAAGGACATGGCAACAGCAAATATTAATAAAGGTAGAATGCACAAATAAAACTTCCGCTTTAATTCTTCAAATCTATCTACGTCGGTAGTCACTTCCATCATCTCCAGCATATATAGTTAGGTGATTTATGAAATAGGTATTCTTATTGGAACGGTGTACAAACAGATTATATAGAAGTACTTTCTTTTATTATATAGATTTTTCTGCATAAAAACGATGGTAAATGTAAGCTTTTACATATGTTAAATATTCACATCCGTAATACCTTATTCAAATAGCCTATCTTTTTTGTCAATAAACACAACAAATTACAGAACTTCCTTTGTATCCCTTCATAGCAGAAAGTATTTTGTTCAGTAGTTCTATTCTTTGACACTAGTACGTTAAACGAATAGTATAAAATAAATCCGACTAAGTTAATCGGAAAAAAGTTTTGTCTATAAACAAAGGGGGACTAATAGATGTCAAAAATATATGTGATCCACGAAAATGATGATTGGACGAAGCATTTAACAAAGCGGTTAGAGGAGTTAAAGCTTCCATATGAAACGTGGCATCTTGATAAAGGAATCGTCGATTTAACTGCTGCACCTCCTGAAGGTGTGTTTTACAATCGTATGAGCGCGTCTTCTCATACACGAGGACATCGATTTGCTCCGGAATTGACTGGAGCGACACTGGCATGGTTAGAGCAACATAATCGTATCGTCTTTAATGGTAGTCGTGCACTCAATCTTGAGGTTAGTAAAATAAATCAATATGCCGCCCTAGAAACAAGCGGTATAAAAACACCTAAAACAATTGGTGCAGTAGGTCGTGATCAAATTCTACAAGCTGCGGAACAACTCGGTACCGCACCGTTTATTACAAAGCATAACCGTGCAGGTAAAGGGCTAGGAGTACAGCTATTTTACTCAATCGAAGGATTAAAATCTTATTTGAATGGTCCGGACTTTGTAGAACCGGTAGACGGTATTACATTGATTCAGGAGTATATCACATCACCCGAAGCTTTCATCACAAGAGCAGAATTTATTGGAGGCAAATTTGTATACGCTGTAAGAGTTGATACCTCTGATGGATTCGAGCTTTGTCCGGCAGATGCCTGCCGTATCGACGATCAGTTTTGTCCAGTAGGTGAGCAATCGGAGGAACATCGACCAATGTTCGAAATAGTCAATGATGTAGACACTCAACTAATCAATAAATATGAAGTATTTCTTGAAGCGAATAACATTGCAGTTGCTGGTATTGAATTTATTTCCGATGCGAATGGTGAGACATTCACGTATGATGTGAACACAAATACAAATTATAATACGGATGCAGAAATGAGAGCGGGGAAATTTGGCATGCTTGAGCTTGCTAGGTTTTTAGGCGATGCATTAAAAGTAACTACAAAACCTTAATTATAGATAGACCGAAAAGGCGTATCCAATATGGTGCGTCTTTTTATATTTTATTTTTTCACACCATAAATAATCAGCGCAACGCCAAGAAAAATCCAAATAAACTTTCCGAATGACATTTTTTCAGCTAAGCCAATCATACCTATCGTTGTAGTAATAATCAGTATTAAAGGCCCGATAAATGCTAGCGAACTGTTAATAATTAATGCTTTTCCTACGTCATTAAATCTCAAGATTAAATATGCAGCAGCAATTTCGATGCTACCAGATAACAATCTAATCAAAGCTATGGCGAGAACGGCCTTTTCGAATAATGTAAGCATTTTTTTCCTCCAGACAAATAGATTACTTGTCTGATTTATATGCAAAAGCAGTTAGAATAAGGACGAGCATCTGTATATTTTGAGTAAAATTGATTCTATAGGGTTGAGGAAAATAATGGAACTTTTTCTAATATGAAATCGTATAAAAATCAAAGGGACTTTGATGTAGGCGTATTTCCTAAAGGGAGAGTGATAAGTCATGAAAAAATGGTGGAATAAAAAAAGAGCAAAAACGAGAAAAAGAAGGCGAAAGGTAAGTAATGAAACTTATACTTTCGCTGATGGTTTATTTGATCTGTTATTTTGGATACCGGAATTAATATTATTTCCGTTAAGAATTATATTTTGGTTGCTAAAAGGCGTGGGAAAGTGGATCGGGGATATTTTCGATATTGTATAGAAAAATAGTCTCCCAAGGAGGGAGACGTTGCTACCAAAATCTTACTTCGTTAAATAATTTTCCGTATAGAAAGGTTTTGCTTCTTGGTCAAAGGCAACTCCAACAGTAAGTATTTTATAATCTGCTTGCAGTTTGTTTTCACGGTGGCCAATCGAATTCATTAAACCTTCATGCGCGAAAATGCTACTTGTTTGCCCTGCTGCAAGGTTTTCACCAGCCATTCTGTAGCTGATGTTATCTTCGTTCAATCGATCAAAAGGTGATTGTCCTTGTAAATTTGTATGGCCAAAATAACTGTTATCTGCCATATCTGTGCTATGATCGCGTACCGTCTGTTGTACTGATTCATCCCAAGCTAGAACAGAAAGACCATGGTTCACTCTTGTTGCATTCGTAAGATCGAACAATTGATATTCAAATCCTTCTTTTAGTGCGTCACTAGGCTCGCCGAAGTACGCTCCTTTTTGTTGCTCCAGATCACCGCTAATAATTTGAATAGCAGTTACCGTACTATTTTCATGCTTATCATAAAAAATAGTCACATAATTGCCATCGATACGATACGTATCGAACTCTTGGTTGTTTTGCAGTTGATAATTCACAAATCCTTTTTGTATATACTCAAGCGGATCATCTAATGTTGAAAGAACGGATTCTCTTGTGCTATTTATCGAAATCCCTTGAAGCGATGATAATAAATCTTGGTTTGTGTATAATCCAACTACTTTATTTTGCTCGTCGTAAGACACCATGAAAAAGTTATGATAGTTTTCATGATAAGCAACCCAATCTACCCCATACTCATTCATGGAAGATCGTTTAGGCGCTCCGACCTGCTGTTCTACCTCACTTCGATCATCCCCAAGTTCAACATTGTGGACAGAAAATGATTGTGCGGACGGTCCATCTAAGCTTGGCTTTTCAGGAGCAGGTTGATTTGGTTGCTGTTCGTTATCTTCTATTGTTCCTTTGATTCTTAGAACCAATTGCTGAATCTCGTAATTTATATATTCAACAGTATCTCTCACTTTTGGATTGTCTCTAATTTCATTTACATCGGCTCGCATTTCATCAAAAACGCCGGTTACCCCTGATTGGTTGAATGTGTCCCCATAAAAATGCCAAAGCACACCCGCAACGATTATTAAAGCGATGATATTTCGCACAAAATGGTCAACCCCTATCTCTATCTATTCAATTGTACTATTGTAGCAACTATTATTAGTATAAACAATGGAGAGGGAAAAAAGACATCTTTAGCGTAACAATACTAGAGTATCTAATTTAAATTTTATGTTAAAATAACGGGGATGTATGGTTGAAATCAAATCAATCCTTTTCGTGCTATAAGTATAAGAGAACAATAGTTGATCCAAGCAGATGATGATGTTTCATCAACCAGATGAAGAGGTGTATATAAAATTGCTATATTTCAAGTTCCTTGTTTATGAATTTTTATTATTTAGTTTGATATTCATTGTGAATTATTATTATGATCAATACCTTAATGCGCCATTTACTTGGATTGATTTACTGGCCAGCATTATAGCTATTCCTATTTTTTGTTTGTTACTTTTGCTATTGTCCAAACTGTTCAAACGCTTCAATTCTATCTCATTTAATAAGAAGACTTTGATATCGATTCCAAATTTCATTATTTCAGGATTAGTTACAAGTATTATGTTGTCTCTTGTTTTGATGTAGAGCATCGTTCCTATGAATCAAAGGTGACGGGTGTTGACTATGTCAGGTAGGCGGTGACGAACTGTTTACACATTAGCTGATTTTCCAGATGATGGTCAAACACAGCTTTTAAAGGTTATTAAAATAAGCAGAGCTGTGAGTGTATAAATGATGCGTAGAATAAAATCCGTAACTATATAGAACGAGATGATGAAAACAACTAAATACAAGGTGAGACGATGCAAATTTTTGGATTTGACTCAAAAACAAACCGTTTGGATATTGATCCAAACGGTTTGCGTGTTTGCTATGTTGGTTAAAACGTTAATCGAAATGCCATTACAATGATTCCATCGTCGGCAGGTTCAAAATCATATTTTGGTAACCGTTCAAAACCGAATTTTTGATAAAGCTTCATAGCGTTTTTCATGAATGATCCAGTATGCAGACCGATCGCATCATAGCCCTTTTCCTTTGCACGACGAATACATTCCTCGATTAAAGTACTAGCGACACCTTTGCCTTGTGCTTGTGGGTCAACAGCAAGTACGCGCAACTCTGGATAGTCTAATTCCTCTACATAACCTTCGTAAGCGTCGGTATTGGCTGGAAATAAAGCAACACTACCGGCAATCTCTCCATCAATCTCGGCTACGATCACTTCTACTCCAGGCTGTGTATCTGCATCCGAAGAAATTGCCTTTTTCAAGGCGTTCCAGTGATCCTCCGGGAGAGCATCAGTGTGAATGCTATACGCATCCACACGTTGCTGTCGGATTAGCGGTAATTCTTCTTTTTTCGCATCACGTATTTTCATCGTTCACCTCTCCCTGCTTTAGTCAATTTCACGTGAAATTGACTTACTTTATCAAAAATTTCTCTTGTTTATTGCTTATCTGTTCACGATTATGCGCTGTCTCCCATGCAGATAAATCTGGTCCTTTTGGCAGGATGGAAACTTCATCCTTATCGGGATTGATTGTAATCGATGTATGATAATGACGTTTAATGGCATCGAAATCAGTTGTTTCACCAAAGCCAGGTGTTTGATACAGATCACGTGCATATCCCCATAAATGCGTGAATTCACGAATCAGATTACGGTTTGTATTAAATGCTGTGTAATAGGCAGCATCGAATCGAGCCAGCGTTGTGAAAAGACGGACGTCTGCATCGGTAATATAATCTCCCAATAAGAAACGCTGCTTGGAAAGACGTTCTTCAAGTGCATCTAGTCTCGCAAATAACACGTCATATGCCTGTTCGTAGGCTTCTTGTGAATGAGCGAAACCGCATTTATATACACCATTGTTCACCTCATGGAAGATCACATCACTTATAGCATCAATCTCTTCTCGTAAATGTTCAGGATATAGATCAGGAGCATTTTGTTTATGAAAAGGAGACCAAACCGTTTCAAAGTAATGGGTTAGTTTAAAATAATCATTATTGACTGCTTGCTTTTTCTCTATATCAACCATAACAGGTACAGTTGGACGACCAGCATAATCAGCATCAGCGTTAAAATAAACGTCACTTATATATTGAATATCTAAGCCGGGATCCTTACTATTATCATCTAATGAAAAAGCCCAATCGACTCGTCCAATACGAGGGCGAAGAGGACTTGCCGTACCAAGACTGATTGCATTTTCTAGTCCTAAAACTTTGCGAACGATAACCGAGCGATGTGCCCATGGACAAGCTGCGGACCATAGTAAACGGTAACGGCCAGCTTCAACGGGAAGCTCCCCGGGCTCGTTTCCAAATGGAGTAGTGAATCGATTTTGTTGTCGTTTAAACGATCCATCAGCACTAATCTCTTCAGGTTTTTTTGCATTATTATTTGAACGAGCGTTATCAACTTTAATTTCACAGCTTACTTGTTCTTTTTCGCTCATGTTTAAGAGCCTCCTTATATTTTAAAGTATGCTTATATAGTACAGATTACTGCATAAAATCACTAGTAAATAGCTCGGAATTAACGTTCAAATTGTTTAGACACGTACAGCAGGTTCCTTAATAGGTTTCCCGGCCCGATTAGAAAAATAAATACCGAAAAAGATCACCACAAGCCCAAGAATTAAATGACTTGTTACCGGTTCCCCTAAAATGACAAATCCCCATATCATTGCTGTAACAGGGACCAAGTAAGTTACAGTGGTCGCAAATTCTGCGCTGCCTTCGGTCATGAGATAATAATAAAGCACATGTGCCACCCCAGAACCTAAGCAGCCTAAGCCAATGATAGAAATGATTAATGCATAGTTAATTTCAACAGCTACAGGAATACCACCTGTAATGAGCATGCCGATTAAGCCTGACACTGTACCAACAATTAAAGAATACGTAGTAATTACTAATAAGCCTGTACCTCGTAAGTGTTTTTGCGTGTACTGTGAACCAAACCCATAACATAAGGTTGCGATAAACATCGTACCTACTCCAATAAAATTTTGTCCGAAAACGACAGAAATATTAAAATCGATTAAAATTAAGATGCCAATAAAGCCAATGAAAATGCCTGTCCATTGTCTTTTTGTTAACAGTTTAGAAAAAAGTAAAAAGCCGATTAGTGCTGTGCAAATTGGTGTTAATGCATTCAAAACAGACGCTGTGTTTGTATTAATCTGGGTTTCGCTTAAAGCAATCAATCCCCATGGCAAGCCAGCATTAAACAGGCCGACAACGATTAAATGCTTCCAAGGTAAGGGCTTAGCAATTTGTTTTCTTTTTAACCATAAAAACGGAATGAGAAGGAGGGCACCAGAGAGGCATCTAAGAAAAACCGTTCCCCATGGTCCTACTGCATCTGTTAAAACTTTTATAAATATAAATGAAAATCCCCATATTAAACTCAAACCGATTAAACCTGCATATAAACGCAACATATGCGTCCTCCTTCGTCTACTTTAAGCCTAGTATCCTATTAAAAAGTAGTTATCTATCATGAAAAATACCATCTTTACTATAATTGAAATGAAACTGTAATATTTATATCACATTCCTGTCACTTCTAGATGTTATACTACAAAGTGACAAAATTTCAATTCTGGAGCTTTTAATAATCTTAAAAATGACGGAATTTGCAGTTGAAAATGTTTTCTAACATACAATTGATCGAATTCACATACACATACGAAGACCATTTCTCAAAGAGAATGTAGGAGGAATTTGGCATGAACAAACTTATACTTAAAACCACATTATTAGTAGGAGTTAGTAGTTTTATCTTGCTTCCATCTGCTTTTGCAGAGCCATCCAATCAATCAGAAATTAAGCAACAAAGATCACAAGTCCAGTCAGAGATTAATAAGGTGGATGAGCAAATTACTGCTACCCAAACTGAACTTGATGAAATTAGTGCTCAGATTTCACGTGTCGATGAAGCAATCAAAGAAAATAATCTGATGATGGATGAAACGAAGCAAAATATCGCAGCCGCAAATGCTGAGGTGGAAAAGTTTCAACAAGAAATTACTGATCTAGAAGTGGATATTGAAAATCGCTATGAATTTCTTAAAAAACGCGCGGTAGCTTTTCAACAAAACGGTGGATCAATTAATTATCTAGAAGTAATTATGGGTTCTAAAGGTTTTATGGATTTTATTAATCGTGTATCTGTCGTGACTACTTTAGTCGAAGCAGATGCAGAACTTTTAGAAAAAGATCAAGCAGATCGTGATTCATTAGAAGTTAAACAAACTGCTGTAGAAGATAAACTTGCAGAGCTTACGGACATGAAAACGGAGCTAGAAGGTATGCAAGCCATGATCGTAGAACAAAAACAACATAGCGAACAATTAAAAGAAGAGCTAGAGCAGAAAAAACAAGATAACTTAAATCAGAAGGCGGATTTACAACAGGAAGATCGCAACTTAGCTGCAAAAGCTGCGGAGCTTAGCAGACCTAAAGTAACTCAATTTAGCGCTTCATCAAGTGCATCACCAAGGGTATCATCAAGTCCTTCCACACCAACATTCTCTGGTGCAGTAGGCAGCGGGTCATTAAGCGTTGCAATTAATGCAGGTTACAAATACATAGGAAATTCTGCGTACAAATTTGGTGGTGGAAGATCAGCCTCTGATATCGCTAATGGGTTATTCGATTGCTCTGGATTTGTCCATTGGGCATTTGCTCAAGCTGGAATAAATGTCGGAAGCAGTACAGCGACACTTAGTGGTCAAGGACAAAAAGTATCTGTAAGCGAAATGAAGCCAGGGGATTTAGTTTTCTTCAATACGTATAAAACAAACGGTCATGTTGGTATTTATATCGGCGGCGGACAGTTTATTGGTTCACAAAGTAACTCTGGTGTAGCCATTGCTAGTATGTCGAGTAGTTATTGGAGAAATGCATTTAATGGTCACGTTCGTAGAATAGCTAATTAAAACGAATAAGGTATCAATCATGTAAAAGTGGTTGGTGCCTTTTTATATATGTAAACAAAAAATTAGGGAGGTGAGTCGCTGTCGGGTCACCAGTGCCCTTATCTGTGACAAAAGAGGTATCATTAGAATTGTGCGGCCACAAGTGCGCTTATTTGGCTGATATTGGTGTTTCTATGGGTTGTTATCGGCAAATAAGTGCTCTGGAGGCCGTCAAATTATCGAAACTAAAACTTCAAGTGAAATAAGCACTTATGTGGCCGCTTAATCCTGTTAGCTACTGCGCTCTAACAGCGCGAACCTAAAACGACTGCCTGAGGCGGAAATTACAAACACTACGTAGTATTCTATATCCTTTATGAAAATTAAAAGAGCATAAACAAAATTAAAACATAAATAAGTACATTTCTTTTTACAATTAATAATCGCGAGTGAAAAGGGGAGCAAGAGTGAAGCAATCGATTGGCATCCCTGAAATATATGAATCAGAGACAGAATGAAATTTAAAGTATCTATATGATGACATTAAATTCGTATTAAAAGTTCCGGTTGTCAATTTTATTTTTATGACCCTAGCTCATTATGATCAGTTTCTAATGCTCGGGTGGCAGCAAGTTCGTCCTAACATGCTAGCAAGGAATGTAGAAGCTGCAGCCACATCATTGCGTTATCCACCGATTGCTTTTCAACCTCCACTTATCAATTGGGATATCTATTATAAGCTTCCAACAATGGAGCATATCCGCAAAATAATCTTTACTTTTAATTATGTTAGTCAATTTCATAATACTGATTTTTAGCTATCTACATCCATATATAGTCAGATTAAAACATCTCCAAACTATATATGGATGCAGATAGCTGTGTAAGGTAATTATGAAATTGACTCATGTCAATACAAAATCTTTTACTCATTTCAACAGCTTGGCAAGAGAGCCTTAGTTATCGCAGCATTACAGGAACTGGTCAATCACAGGGATGGATCACGCCTGGTGTGATACCTGATTTACCGGAGATTAAAATGATTAACATACCTGATGCGCGGCCAAGGATACAACAACTATTATTTGATGTGATGAATAAGCATCAAGCGTATGATGCTGCTAGTGATTATCGAGCACTAGCATTTTACCCTGAATTTCTAGAACAAAGCTGGAGACATGTAAGAGGGTATGTTGGGTCTTCTTCTTATACATTGTGGCATCAAAACATCAAGAAACGGGAAAAATATTTAGTTCATTCCAGTATGCCCTATCCTGTAAGTATTTCACCGTCTGATTTTGCAACCATATATCCACCGAAAGATATTGCTGCATTATGGGGTTGGTATCGATGTATACTGATTTCATAGCTGGGCTCATCATTGATGTATAGATGAACATAAATAAAGCAACCATCTATAAAGTGGAGATGGCTGCTTAGTATGTTTAGTGTTGGTGATTATGAGAATGCTGTTGATCGCAAAATAACGAGTCTTCATGAGGATGTGCATCGCTCTCCATCTGTATCGTTACATGCCCAATACCTTGATGCTCTAAATCATGTTCAATTTTCCGTAAAATGGCTTGGCTGTCTTTAACTGTTAGGTTTTCTTCAACAACTGCATGACACGACAATGCGTTTTGACCACTCGTGATCGACCATATATGCAAATCGTGAATACTCTTTATACCTGGTACTTTTTCCATGGATGTGATAATATCTTCTATTTCAATATTTTTTGGCGTTCCTTCCATTAACACATGAACAGCATCTTTGGAAACGCGCCAACCACTAATTAGTACGAGTAGAGCGACAATCACACTTGCCAACGGATCAGCCCATGCCCAGCCGAATATCATAATTAAAATGGCAGCAATTATTGCCCCAACTGATCCAAGTAAATCTCCAATCACGTGCAAAAATGCAGCGCGAACATTTAAGTTTTCCTCGGTGTCACCACGCATTAAAATCCAAGCTACAAATATGTTAACGAAAAAACCGATAATGGCAATGGCTAACATACCTGTAGAAGCAATTTCAGCAGGCTCATTAAAACGATGATACGCTTCATAAAAAATATAAATGGCAATTGCTATGAGTGTCACACCATTAAATAGTGCGGCTAGAATTTCAAATCGCTTATAACCATAAGTTTTACTGTAACTTGCAACGCGTTCACTGACTGCAAATGCTAATACCCCAACACCAAGCGATACTGCATCACTTAACATGTGACCTGCGTCTGATAGGAGTGCCAAACTATTCGTAAGAAAGCCGCCAACTGCCTCAATCAGCATATATGCTGTTGTAATGATAAAGCCTAACAATAGTGCCTTTTTGTTGGCACCATGTGTGTGATCATGTCCATGATCATGCCCCATATTTAAAACCTCCTTAACTTATCCATACTATATGAAAATTCACTGTCTTGTTTAGCTGTGTCTTGCGTGGTTTATCGTTTGCTCAAGCATCTCCATGACGTGGTGATCGTCACAAGAGTAATAAAGTGTTGTACCATCTCTACGATATTTTACTAAGCGCAAATTTTTAAGAAATCGTAATTGGTGCGAGACCGTGGATTGTCTTAAATCTAGATTTTCTGCAATTTGATTCACGGATTGCTCTTTGTCAAATAGTAAATGTAAAATGCGAATTCTAGTCGGATCTCCAAGTGCTTTAAACGTTTGTGAAACTACAAATAATGTTTCTTCATCTAAATCATGTTCTGCTTTTGGTTCAATATCTGACATAGCGATCAGCTCCTTACTCATATGTAAGTGTTATTATTTATCTATCTATATATTAGCATATGTTCATATATAAGGATAGTGCTATTTTAATATAATTTTGTTATTTTCTAAAAGAATGGTGATTATTGCGTAATATAGCTAAACTCCGTCGTAAGGTAGTGCACGTGATTTCCGCTCCAGGCAGTCGCTTTCCGCGGGCACGGCTTCAGCTAACTCAGAAGCAAAGAACGCTTCTGAGTGGATCTTCAGCCCGTGCTGTTCCCGCAGGAGTCGACTGCCTGGAGCTCCAATCACCCCACATAATGAACAATCCCGTTTGCAGCGTAGGAAATCCACTTCGACTCCTGCGGGACTAGTGGCGTAAGTGAGACCCCGCAGAACGCAGTTCGAGGAGGCTCACTAGCCCCCCGCGGAAAGCGAAGTGGATTTCCGGAGCGGTGCAAGCACTCTCCAAGTTACGACGGATATTACTTCAAATATGAAGTGAAAATTCACGCAAATGAGCCTATAATTTAGAACAAAAAAGGAGAAGCATAGCTGCTTCCCCGGATGTTAAAGAACAAAGGTAATGGTTGTATAGAGCACGGTAGAAATTGTAGCCGCAATTAGAGCTGGTTTTAGTTTGAACCGTGCATAATCCATTACTTCTAAATCCAAGATATTTGCTAATGTATTGGTGTCATCACTTAAAGGAGAGGCGAAAGCGCCAAATGAACCACTCGCAAATACTGCTCCAATTACTAAAGGCATGGAGACGTCAGCTACAGTCGATAAGGAAATTCCCAAAGGCATTAATATGCCCCATGTGCCCCATGCAGAGCCAATAAAGTAAGAGACAATACAGCCAAATAAAAACAATAGCGGTGTAATAAACATGGCAGGTATCCAATCTGCGTAAGACGTTACAAATGCAGAGAAGCCCAATTCATCTGTTACAGATGACAATCCCCAGACAACGGACAAGAGCACAATCACTGACATTAACTCATTCCCGCCGTTAATAAAACTGCTTAACAGTTGCTGCAGTGGAAAACGTTGTAGCATAAAAAGTACAACTGAGAGAAAGGTTGTCATGATAAGCGCGATGACCATTGCCTGTAGGACGTTTGCTTTCACAAAAGCTTGAAATAAAGAATAACCTTGGCTCTGTCCATCCCACCAAGTCAAAAATAAGGTAAGGCTAATTACTAAAACAATTGGAATAAGTAAGTTCCATGGTTTATCAGGCAAGTCTTTTGAGACAGCGGGGTGACAATCGTGCCAGTCATCTTCCTCTTCCTCAGCGTCCATTTCTGTAGGTGCGTCAGAATGAGAAGGGTGAAAAAAACTTAAGTATATGCCTACCAGAATAATAACAATTGCAAAAAAATTAAAAGGGATACTTTGAATAAACAAAGTGTACGGATCAATAGTTCCACCGATTTGTTCAGTGGAAATTTGAATAACAGAAACCATATAACCGACAAAGGCAGTCGCCACTGGTATTAGTACAATTACAGGCGTTGCGGTTGTTTCAATAACAAAGCCGAGCTCTTTTGTCGTCATTTTTACTTTTTTAAGAAGTGCTTTCATGATTGGTGCAATCGTTACGAATCGGAAGGTCGGTGCACTAAAGGTTCCGATTGTTGAGATGTAGGTCATAAATAATGCTTGCTTCTTACTTGTAATCCGTTCTGATGCAGTTTCAACAAAGCCTTTAATCCCGCCTGTAGATTTAATCATACCGATTAGTCCGGAAAAGACGTACAAAAACACGATGATTTTTATGTTGTTTTCATCAATTAAGGCTTGTACAAGATAGTGAAGCATTGTTTCCATTCCATCAATAATCGAGGGGGATATTAAATAGGAACCAATTAATAGTCCTAATAATAAGCCAGGCAATACTTGCTTGGTGATCATAGCAATTGGAATGACGACTAGAAACGGAATGATCGATGTCCAGCTAGCTTCCATGAAACTTCACCTATCCTAATCTGAATTTGTTGATCAAGTGTAGCGTGCGATTAAAATAAGCTTATTATGCAAAAACGTATAATCTTGTCGTACTAAATCATTTAACTTGACACATGCTATGAAATAGGAGGAAACTGTAATAATTGAGTCATGATAATTTGGAGAAAGAAGGGTACAAAATGGATAATTCGGTATCACAAAATGCTGAAGAAATTAAAATTGCACCTTTAATTACGGTATTGATTTCTGGTGCATTTATTGCAATATTAAATCAAACTTTATTAGCAACTGCATTGCCAAAAATAATGATTGATTTGGATATTACAGAGAATACAGCCCAATGGCTAACGACTGTATTTATGCTAGTAAATGGAATTATGATCCCAATAACAGCCTTTTTAATTGAAACATTCACAACTAGACGCTTGTTTCTAACCGCAATGGGCTTGTTTGCACTTGGTACACTTATTTGTGCTATTTCACCAAGCTTCTCACTGCTCATTGTCGGTAGGATTGTCCAGGCAGGTGGGGCGGGTATTATGATGCCGCTTATGCAAACAATCTTTTTCGTCGTATTTCCAATTGAAAAAAGAGGACAGGCAATGGGGCTGTTTGGCTTAGTTATTGCATTCGCACCAGCAATCGGTCCAACTCTTTCTGGTTATTTAGTAGAACAGTTTGATTGGCGCGTATTGTTTTATGTTGTTCTACCAATCGCAATCATTGATCTGATTTTTGCATATTTCCTATTAAAGAACGTGACGAAGCAATCGTTTCCGAAGCTCGATTATTGGTCAGTCGTGTTATCTACACTAGGTTTTGGTAGTCTGCTATATGGATTCAGTAGTGCAGGCAATAAGGGCTGGGGAAGTATATTAGTTCTTACCATGATAGCAGTCGGGGTTATATCCCTTTTTGCTTTTATAACGCGTCAGTTCAAATTAAAACAACCAATCTTAGAATTTCGAGTCTTTAAATACGGTGTGTTCACACTGTCAACCGCATTAGGTATGATTGTATTTATTTCAATGATTGGCGGTGCGACAATCATGCCAATTTATATGCAAAAGATGCACCATTTTACCGCTTTTGAATCAGGGTTGATGCTATTACCTGGTGCGATAATTATGGGGATTATGTCGCCGATTAGTGGAAGAATTTTCGATAAAGTTGGCGCAAGATGGTTGGCGTTTACAGGCTTAATTATTGTAACTGTTTCAACATTATTCTTTACACAGCTAACTTCTACAACATCGTTCACATACATGACAGTAGTTTATGCAATTCGAATGTTTGGCGTCGCCCTTGTGATGATGCCTGTTACTACAGCAGGGCTCAATCAACTGCCACAAAGATTAATTGCCCACGGCACCGCAATGAACAATACGATGCGCCAAGTGTCCGGCTCGATTGGTACCGCATTGCTCGTAACAATCATGACCAATAGTGCATTGGATCCAACTGTACACGGAATGGAAGGAATGATTCATGGTGTGAATGTTTCCTTCTTAGTTGCCGCAATAGTAAGTGGGATCGGAATCATATTGGCGTTTTTCTTAAGAAAGACAACACCTGCTGAGGATTAGAAAGATAGATAAAAACCGATTAGATTTCTGATCGGTTTTTATTAAAACTTCCTCACCATTTTCAAATTTGCTAGTAAGGTTATATACAAAAACTAGATCAATGCTGAATAACCACAATTTGCTTTCCGGGCTTGTTCTGACATCTTTTCAACTTAGCTCATGCATAGCTTAAATCTAATAAAAAACGAGTACAAATCACAGCGTGATTTGTACTCGTTTTTTTGTGAATATTAATGTGCTGCATGCCCGGTTGTTAACACCCAGATTGAGCCGAAAACAATAATCAAGGCCATAAACACGCTGTATATAATATTGATATAGTTTGTTTTACCGTCTTTTCCTTCATTAATGTGCATGAACATAAACAATTGCACACCAGCTTGGAAAATGGCAAGTGTGCCAATAATCCACATAATAACATTACCAGACAGATTCGTTCTAAGTGCGATAATAGCAGCAAGTACTGTCATTGCTATTGAAAGGAAAAAACCGACCACATGGTTTGTAGGGAACGTACTTTGTTTGTTTTCCACCTTACATCACCAACCCTTTCAAATACACAAATGTGAAAATAAAGATCCAAACAACATCAAGAAAGTGCCAATAAAGACTTGCGATAAATATTTTTCTAGTCGTAACTGCTGTAAGCCCTCTTCTGATTACTTGGATAATCAATAACGACATCCAACCGATCCCTAATGATACGTGTAAACCGTGAGTACCTAAAAGGGTAAAGAATGCGGATAGAAATCCACTCGTTTGGATTGTTGCACCTTCATGAACATAATGAATAAATTCATTGATTTCCATGTAAACAAACCCAAATCCAAGAAGTAAGGTAACAACTAACCATACAACCATATCTCTACGGTTATTGTGGCGCATTTCATGGATAGCAAGGCCGCAAGTGAAACTACTTGTTAGTAGTATAAATGTTTGTATTAGAACATCTTTTATAACAAATAATTCGTCACCAGCAGGTCCACCCGCTGTGTTGTGTTCCAGTACAAAGTAAGAAGCAAAGATAGTGGAGAATAAAATGATCTCTGCACCAAGGAAAATCCAGAAACCTAAGATATTCATTTCGTTTTGCTTTGTACTATATTCTAAGGGTACAGATTGATGTGATCCCATTATAAGTCACCTCTCCCTTTGCGTTCGGTTTCTATGATCTCATCAACAGGAACATGAAACCCATCATCGTAATCAAACGAATTGGCTATTAAACCGATAATGATAAGTACTGCAGAAACAGCCGCTAATATAAACCATTCAAATACAAGGAAGAAACCGACAATAGCAAACGCTACACCCATATAGATTGGTGTCCATGAGTTGCTTGGTAAGTGTATTGGTTTAATTTTATCTTTCTGAATACGGGTTTTCCCTGATTTTTTCATTTTCCAAAATTCATCGATACTAGTAACTTCAGGTGTTGTTGCAAAATTATAATGCGGTGCTGGTGATGGAATAGACCATTCCAATGTACGAGCATCCCAAGGATCGCCGCCAATATTTCTTGGCGCATAACGGAAACTCCAGTACAAGTTGTAACATAATGCTGCAAAACCAGCAGCTAAAATTAATGAACCAAAAGCAGATAATCCAAGTAACGGACCCCATCCAGTTTCGGCAGAATAGGTGTACATTCTACGAGACATACCGTCTAATCCTACGAAGAACATCGGCATAAATGTTATATTGAAACCTATTGTAAATAACCAGAAATGCCATTTACCAATTTTTTCGTTCAATTTAAAGCCAAACATTTTCGGCCACCAATAATACAATCCAGCAAATACGGCAAATACTACACCAGGAATCAATGTATAGTGGAAGTGAGCCACTAGGAACATCGTGTTATGGTACTGGTAATCAGCAGCTGCCATGGCAAGCATAACCCCTGTAACCCCACCAATCGTGAAGCATGGAATAAATGCGAGCGACCATAGCATTGCGTTCGTAAACTTTATTCGACCTTTACGCATTGTAAACAGCCAGTTAAAGATTTTAACCCCAGTAGGGATCGCAATCAGCATCGTTGTTAAAGAGAAGAAGGTGTTTACTGGTGCGCTGTTTCCCATGGTAAAGAAGTGGTGTACCCACACAAGCATACTTAAAAATGCAATACCAACAACAGACCATACCATTGTTTTGTATCCATATAGATTTTTTCTTGAAAATGTTGAAATAATATCGGAATACATACCGAATGCTGGTAAGACAACGATATAAACTTCAGGATGTCCCCAGAGCCAGAATAAGTTTAGCCACAACATCGGGTCTCCACCAGCGGCAACGGTGAAAAAGTGTGTGCCGAATAGACGATCTAATGTCATAAATGCTAAAGCAACTGTAAAAATAGGGAATGCCGCTACGATAATTGCAGAAGTAACGAGCGAAGTCCACGTGAACATTGGCATTTTCATTAACGTCATACCGGGTGCTCTCATCTTCAGAATCGTAACGATAAAGTTAATCCCCGAGGCAAGTGTACCAATACCTGCAATCTGTATCGCGATCGCATAATAGTTGTTTCCTACACCAGGTGTAAATTCTTTCCCTGCAAATGGAAAGTAGGAAGTCCAGCCAGCATCCGGTGAACCACCGATAACGAATGATATATTAAACAGCATCGCTGCGCCAAAAAATAACCAAAAGCTAAGTGCATTTAATTTTGGAAACGCAACGTCGCGTGCACCGATTTGTAAGGGTAACACAACGTTCATAATCCCAATTAACATCGGCATCGCCATAAACAAAATCATAATAACGCCGTGCGTAGTAAATACTTCATTGTAGTGTTGCGCATCTAAAAATTCCATATTGGGTCTAGATGTTTGTGCTTTCATCATTAAACCATCTATGCCACCACGGAAAAACATTAATACACCAGAGATGATGTACATAATACCTAATCGTTTATGATCAACGGTCGTGAACCATTCTTTCCACAACCATGTCCATTTCTTTAGATAGGTGATTAATCCTACTAAGCCAACCATGGTTAGGGCAATGGCAATTTGTGAAGCTAAAATAAGTGGATCACCTGTAACAAAGAATTTGTCTAAAGACATCAGTTATTCCCCTCCCATTTCATGATGGTCGTGCTCAGTGGATTCTGTACTTGCTTCATCATGGTGTTCATGTTCAGTAGTTTCAGAACTGTGCTCCCCGTGATTAGAATCAGAATGCTCATCTCCATGATGAATTTCATATAGATCAGGATTTAGATATTCTGTTGAAGAGCCATCATGCGCATGGTTAACCCATTGCAAATGTGTTTCATTATATGTCTCTCTCCCAATTACAGTAGGCTCAAGTAATTCTGCGTATTTCTCTTCAGTAAGTACATCTGCCGTATTCTGTACTTCCTCAACCCATTCTTCAAATGCTGCAGGTGTTTGAGCAAGAACTTCAAATTCCATATCGGCATAGCCTTTACCATTGTAGTTCGTATTTCTTCCATAGTAAGAACCAGGACTATCTGCTACCAAATAAAGCTTTGTTTCCATGTTGGCCATTGTATACTTTTGACCACCAAGCTGTGGCACCCAAAATGATTGCATCGTACCTGCAGAAGTCATTTTAAATAAGACCGGTCGATCTTCCGGAATGTTTAAGTAATTGACTGTTTCGATATTCTGTTCAGGGTAACTGAAAATCCACTTCCAGTCAGCAGATGTAACATTGATCACCAACGGTTCTTGATCTTCATAACCTTCAGGAACATCTTCAATATCATAAATTGCTTTTGTTGTTGGAATCATTAAAATGATTATGATGATTACTGGAATCACAAACCATACAAATTCCAATTTTGGATTACCTTCTTCTTCAGGTGGCTCATAGTCCATGTTGTCTTTTCTTTCACGGTATTTCCAAACAATAACAATGAAAAGCAAATAAACAACAAGCACAATTACAGCCATCAAAATAATTGAAAAAATAATTAGATCAGAAATATTCTTAGCTACTGGACCTTGAGGGTCAAAAACAAGCATGTTCGTTTCACATCCGCTTAAAACAGCTAAAATTAAAATCGAGAAAACGGAAAGAAATCGAAAACGTAAAAACTTCACTGAAAGTGCTCCCTTCTTTCTATACTAAAACGTTAATTAAATATGAAAACTACACACATATTTTTTGTCGATTTCAAAATAACGATCTTGAACCATTCACGTGCAGATTAGACCATTCCAAGGCGATAATTAGCTGCTATTGGCTGTGTATGGTAGTTGTGAAATTGACTTATCTTAGAAAAAATTACTTTTATAACGATTATCGCTACATCATATTACCATGGAAAATACGCAATAAATGTAGGTGAGAGATTTCGCCACAATTGTAGCAATAAAGCTCAGTAGTGCCAGTTATTTCTATTTCAAAATACGTACATGAGTCTTGTTACTCCGACAAATACTAAGCTTGAAACTTCAAGAAAGAAGAGGTGGGAAAAATGGGCAGAGATGACCATAATCATAAAAGAGGGTCGAAAACAAAATTAGCACAAACACCGAAACAGCAGCTAAAAGAAAGCGATGGATTTGATGTGGAATTTTCACAAGAGCTTGCTGATCATGAGGATGTAGAAGCGCAAGAAAGAGCACGTGCAGCTGATGCACGCGCGAAAGACTAAGGAGAATGGTGGCCATTTGGTCACCATCTTTTCATATAAAGAGGTGAGACTAACATGTCTAGAAGAAATAAAATTCTAGTTCCGAGTGCACGCAAAGGTTTAGACGAACTAAAGGCTAAAGTAAGTCATGCGAATTCCGCTAGTGATGCTAAATATGAAGTTGCTAAAGAGCAGGGTGTCCATTTAAATAGAGGATATAATGGTGAAATAAAAGCAAAAGACGCTGGTAAAATCGGGGGTAATATTGGCGGGAGTATGGTCAAAGAACTAATCAACATGGCCAAGCAGGATTTGGCGAAGAAGTGATATATTTTAAACAAGAAACGCATGGATCCTCTGTTGATCCATGCGTTTGCTTCCTTATTCAGCACAATGCTGGTTATAAGATTGTACTAAATTATTAACGATTTCCTCTACATCATGATCCTCAATCTCTTCACGTGGGATGAAATGTAACACTTTCCCATCTTTCATTAATGCCATTGAAGGAGAAGATGGTTCAATTCCCACAAGGTATTCCCGCATGCGAGCAGTTGCTTCACGGTCTTGACCAGCAAAGACGGTGACAAGATTTTTGGGTTTTTTCGTATGTTGTAATGAAGTCCGAACTGCTGGACGTGCTAAACCTGCTGCACAACCGCAAACTGAATTTACAACAACTAATGATGTGTCTTTCATAGTTGAAATAAAATCATCAACTTGTTCTGGCGCCGTAAGCTCGTTAAAACCGGCTTCAGTTAATTCATCACGCATCGGTTGCGATATTTCCTTCATATATTGTTCATAAGGATGCATAAAAAGTTCCTCCTATATTTTACTGTTTTTGTTTCGTCGCTTCTGTCATCTGTTTCCAAACAGATCCTTTCGCTTTTTCGCCACCTTGGATTCGTTCCAATGCCATTTTAGCCTGTAGTCGCACCTCAAACTCAGGATCATCTAGTGCATTTTGTAAAGCTGTGATAGCTGATTGATCGCCAACCTCATAAATAAACATGGCTGCACGCCAACGAACTAGACGATTAGGATCAGCTAAAGATAAGATCATCTCAGGTAAGGCTTCTTTAAAGCCTAGATCAGATATACAATCCCCAGCCGTTCTTCTTACTGTTACTGCACTGTCTTTTAAAGCCTTATATAAATATGGTAACACTTCTGGCTCTTCAAGCATACCAAGATACGCTGTTGCTAACCGACGAATCGAAGCTTTTTGATCTTGAAGTGCTTTGTCTAAGAAAGTGATATTTTCAAAACTAGGGCTTATGCGATCAAGTACTTGGTAACGGATTTTCCAGTCTGGGTCGTCAAGTACACTTAGCGACACGGCTACATTTTTTTCTTCTGTCTCACTAATGTCAACGTTGTTAATTGCGAGTTCGACAAGTTGATTCAGTCGATTCTGATCATAGGTAGCAGCTATTTCCTCCGCCACTTCTGAACCAATCTCTTCTAAGGCACCGTAACGTGGACTTTTTTCTTCCCATTTTCGCTCCATAACAAAGTTGGGTGCGTTTTTTGATGCTTCTAAGGCCGCTTCCATAAACATCGCTGGTAACCCAAATCGTTGTTCATCATTTCCGTCATCCAGCTTAATTTGCATCGGGATATTGCGGAATGTTTGAATATATACTTTCACCTCTCCAAACGACTTGTCTGGATCCGGATCGGAAGCATTAGTTTGAAAAACATCAGCATCTTCCTCAGCGGTCCCAAGTGAAACTCTTACTTGAGGGAGAATCGATTCCCATGTATATTTCGGATAACGCTCTAACGCGATAAAATCAATCACATGATAAATCCCTTTCACTCCACCGATGCTAAGTAATTCTTTGACATAATCAGGTGCATCAGCTGGAATTTCAGAATCCTTGTAATTGCGTGTTTCGCCATCAGGCAATGATTCGTTTAAGACGATTTTCATGGAATGTGGACTAGGTGTAGGTTCAATCGAAATGATATGCACAAATAAGACCCCCTTAGTCTTTTGCTGACATTGATTTTATCAAAGATAGACAGGATAATCCATTAAGAGAGACTGGACGTTCTGAGTAATTAAATTATGGAGAGCTTTTTTAATAATCCAAACATGTTGAAGGCTATGTGCGGGGCGGATAGTTTCTGCGGCCACCAGTGCGCTTATCTGTGACAAATGAGCCATTTTTAGAATTGAGCGGCCACCAGCGCACTTATTTGGGTGAATTTGTTGTTTCAACGAGTTGATATCGGTAAATAAGTGCTGTGGTGGCCGTCAAATCATCGTAACCAAATCTTCAAGTGAAATAAGCGCTTATGTGGCGTCCATTCGGGTTAGCGCCTCTGCTGGTATAGCTAACGAGTATCATCTTTTATAATGGATGATTGGAGCTTCAGGAAGTCGATCCACGAAATTGAAAATCGTATTTTCTTCGTGCGATTTAATTCTTTGAAGCTAATTCAATGTCCTGTTGGGACAGCGCAAGCTTAAAATCCACTTAGAAGCGTACTTTGGGCCTGCGGTTACTTGTCCCACCAAAACATTTGCTTCTTAGTTAGTTGAATTCGCGTGAACGTAAACACAAGCACTACGTCGGATTTTATTTCAATTCCGAAGCTGAAAAAGCAACAAACTTCACTACAAAGCTCTCATCAATAAATATGAACTTCTAACCACCCTCGAACACTATTAATAAACCAAATAGTATCATACGACGCCAGTTCATTCTTTTTAATAACTTTCTCATGCAGTTCTCCCTGATCAATCAATGCTTGACGGTACGTTCCAGCCAATAGCCCGCACGAAATTGGTGGGGTGTAGTAGACGCCATTTCGTTCAACAACTAAATTGCCTGTAGTAAACTCAGTTAACTCCTCTTGTTCGTTCCAAAGTAATATGGAAAAAGCCTGTTTCGCTTGCTGTTGGAAATGATCGTAAACAGCGCGATAGGTTGTTTTATGGAATAAGAATGGGTCTTGAGCGTCGATTGGTGTAGCTGCCAGTGTGCACATAATTGGCTGATTGATTGGCTTGGTTGCTGCTGCTTCTGATACCAAAGTCCCATCCTTATGAAGAAGTAAGCGTGCTTTATAGGCTCCTTGATGATAATCTTGTGCGAGTTCTTTCAATCGAGCGACTACTGAAGTCTCTTCATAACCATAGCCGAAATAGATGGCGGACGTTTGTAATCGAGCAAGATGATAGGGCAGTAAAGGATACTCACCGTCTTCTAATTTTAGTGATTCAAGTAATGCAAAAGGGGTTCTTCGTTCGGACAACAGTTGAGCTTTCACTTGTGTTTCTTGATACTCTCCTTCAGTTGATGAATCCCATGTAATTCCTCCACCAACGCCATAATGAGCAGCAGATTTTTCAGAATCAATCACAACTGTGCGAATTGGCACACTAAAAGTTGCCTCTCGATCAGGCGTAATAAATCCGATCGCACCACAGTACACTTCCCGTGGGACAGCTTCAAGACTTGCGATATATTCCATTGTGCTTATCTTAGGTGCACCTGTAATCGAACCACACGGAAACAAGGCAGAAAACCAATCAAATACAGTTGTGTCTGCTTGGAGTTCCGCTGTAATTGTCGAAGTCATTTGATGAACAGTAGGGTAGGTTTCAATTTCAAATAAGTGTGGAACCTTAACTGTTCCAGGCTTCGCAATCCTACCAACATCATTACGGAGTAAATCGACGATCATTACATTTTCGGCTCGTTCTTTTTCAGATTGTCGGAGCGCTGCCGCTATTTCTTGGTCCTCTTGGAAGAATCGTCCCCTTTTAGCTGTGCCCTTCATCGGTTTTGTTTCGATATGATTATTATTAATTCGGAAAAAAAGCTCAGGAGAAGCAGATAAGAGACGATATTTTCCTAAATTAAGATAAGCACTATAAGCTGCTTGTTGATTTTCAGTTAGTTGTTTATAAAAAGCAAAATCATCACCAGAAAAGTTAGCTTGTAATCGTAGCGTATAATTAACCTGGTACGTATCTCCCTTAGCAATCGCTTGCTTTATCTGATCGATCCCCGTTTGGTAACTGTCATAGCTGGAGGTAGGGACCCAATCCGATACATGATAACTTGTATTGTGATCACTAGGTAGCGCGTCACTAGGTTGTTTGAAAATACCAAACCATACGAGTGGTAAGCTAGGATGTGAAGCAACCTTATAGTTATGATTAAAAGCAGGTGCAGCTTCGTAGGAAACATAACCCGCAACATAATAACCATTTTGTAGTGCTTGTTCGATTTGATCAAAAAAAGGAGGAATCGCAGACAATTCGTTCGTTTGCAGGATTTCTACTGGATCGGTGAAAGTGATCGGGCTTTTTTTACCGTTAACATCATTAAATTCAAAAAGTAGGTACGGGTGCATGAGTAACCCCCATTGAATTGTTGTTTGCATTCCACTGTAGTGCTAGCATATAGCTATTTTTAATCATATCAAAACCATGTTCAGTTAGTATTGATTCGGGATGAAATTGAATACCTTCAACAGAAAGTGTGCGATGGCGAACGCCCATAATAGTTCCATCCGAAGACCTTGCTGTAACTTCTAGTTGTGCTGGAATCGAGTGGTCTTTTACCACAAGAGAATGGTATCTTGTTACGTTGCAAGGGCTAGGGATGGTTTGAAAAATACCGTGGCCATCGTGTGTAATAGTAGACACTTTTCCATGCATCGGTTGTTTTCCTTTCACGACATTCCCTCCAAAGTGTGCACAAATGAGTTGATGTCCTAGACATACGCCAAGTATCGGTGTTGTCGTTGCAAGTTCCTTTAAAATAGCTGAACAAACTCCCGATTGGTCCGGGGAACCAGGTCCAGGTGATAGGACAATCAACGTAGGGTTAAGGCTTGCAATATAAGAAACAGACACTTCATCGTTATAATAAACATGAACGTGTTCGTCGAGTTGTTTATAATACTGCACAAGATTGTAAGTAAAAGAGTCATAATTATCGATAATCACAATCATAAGCAGGTCACCTCACTTTTTCATAAAGCTCTATTCGTAACATGTTGTTCTATATAGTTGATGGAATATCCGTCGTAGTTGGAGAGTACTTGGCCCGCTCCGGAAATGCACTTCGCTTTCCGCGGGGGGCTAGTGAGCCTCCTCGCGCATTCGCGCTCCGGGGTCTCACTTAGGCCACTATTCCCGCAGGAGTCGAAGTGCATTTCCTCCGCTGCTAACGGGATTGCTCTTTACGTCGGGTGACTGGAGCGGAAATCACGTGCACTACGTCAGAGTTTAGCTACTAACAATCATAAACAACAATCTTTCACAAAATAATCTTACAGGAAATTAGTTTATCACAGCTGTGTGATACTTCACTAGATGCCATTTGAAAAAAATAAAGTCTACTTTTCTAGCCTTGTTCTCAAGACAACCCTTTTACCCAAGCGTTTTGTTCATAGCCGCGCTGTTCCCAATAGCCAAAATGTTCCTCTTCAATTAGCTCAATTCGAGTAAGCCACTTAACTGATTTATAAGCATATAATTTTGGTGTAATTAGTCTTACTGGTCCGCCGTTATTCTGCTTTATTAATTCACCATCAATTAATGTAGCAACGATCACATCATCCATCATCGCTTCTGACATTGTAAGTGAGTCGGTATATACGCCATCACCAGAATAGAATTTAACATATTTCGCTTTTCCATTAACATTTGCTTCCTCTAACAATGCTTTTAACGGAATTCCTTCCCAGGTAACATCGTATACACTCCACCCGGTAATGCAGTGAAAGTTGCTAAGCTGTGATGTTCGTTGTAACTTAACAAACTGATCCCATGTATAAGAAAGTTTATTTTCGACGAGTCCATCTACTGTTAAAGACCAATTGTCACTATTAAATGTAGGCATCTCGGTGACAGTATAATAACGAAATTGTCCGGTTCTTCCTGCTATGTCTGTAGAACTTGGTTTAGGAATAGGATTCATATTATTCCCATCGGGATTGATTCCAACATTTTTTTCTGGAAAATAAGACTTCAGCCAAGAACCTATGATTGGTAGTGATATTAGCGCAATGAGTACTCCTGTTGCAACTTTCAAAAACGATCGTCGTCTTAGAATCGGGTTTTCATCGTCAATCTCGATTGGGCGCTGTATGGCAGATGCTTCGTTTTTCTTTTTACTCAAGTTTTCAAACCATTTACTTCTCGTAATACTGTGAAAAATAACGTATGGCAATCCAACCCAGGTCGCTAAATCGTGCACAACTAAAGCTACCGAATTTACGATTGGTGGTAGTTGCCGATAAAAAGTAAGCATCAGGCCAGACACAATTAATAATCCTAAAATAGTTAAGACGGCATATACATTTAAACGGTGGTTTTGCTTTCTCCGAAGCGTTCGCAAATGTTTGAGTATTTTTGGTAAATAAAACAAGACTGGCAATATGCTTACAAAACCAATCCAGATATGTGCATCTTTGACCGACACACGTAGACCCGAAAAGGCTGACCGGAAGTATGTTGAATATAACAAAAGTCCTGTTGCACTTAATAAGAAGAACAGGATTGCATTTGCATGGTGAATCCGAACGAGTTTATCTCTAAATCTTAGCTTTCGCTTGAAAAATAATTTCCAATTCATAACACCAACCTCCTCCTGTATTTCTCTTTCTTCTATCATAACGGTTCTTGGACTCATTTAGAATCAAACCGCACTCATAAGTATGAAATTTCAGAAATCGAATTAAAATTGTCAGTTTTTTTAGTTAAACCATTGACATGTTAGTTAATCATGGTAGTATAAGGTTATCTAATTGATAATGAATCTCATTATCGATTGGTGGGATTATGAACGTCGAAGGAGTAGTCATGCGAAAACGGTATTTAATCATCCTCTTAATTTTATTATCATGTACATCTTTATTTATCGGTGTGACGGGTTTAACTCCATTTGACCTTTTTCATTTAGATGAAGATCAGCTACGAATCTTGTTAATTAGTAGGATTCCGCGGTTATTAAGCATTATCATCGCTGGGGCAGGAATGAGTATTTGTGGTCTAATTATGCAACAGTTAAGCAGAAACAAGTTTGTTTCGCCAACAACTGCTGGAACATTAGACTCTGCTAGATTCGGTATTTTAATATCTTTAATGTTGTTTTCCACCGCAACCCCAATGGAGAAGATGCTTGTTGCATTCGTATTTGCTTTGCTAGGAACTTTTATCTTTATGAAGATACTAGATAAGATAAAATTTAAGGATGCTATCTTCATACCATTAGTAGGTTTGATGTTTGGTAATATTATCAGTTCAATCACGACATTTTTTGCGTACAAAAATGACTTGATTCAAAATATGTCTTCCTGGTTACAAGGTAACTTCGCGCTCATGATTCAAGGTAGATATGAAATATTATACATAAGTATTCCTGTACTCATTATCGCTTATTTTTATGCAAATCGTTTTACAATCGCAGGGATGGGCGAGGATTTCTCAACGAACCTAGGCTTGAATCATAAACAGGTGGTTAATGTAGGATTGGTAATTGTGTCCTTGGTTACAACCGTTGTTGTATTAACGGTAGGGATGATTCCATTTTTGGGACTAATTATTCCGAACATCGTTACGATTTATCAAGGAGATGACTTAAAGAAAAGCCTTTCTCATACCGCATTATTAGGTGCAGTTTTCGTTCTAGCATGTGATATTCTCGGACGCATCATTATTTTTCCATATGAGATCGCCATTGGCGTAACCGTCGGTGTCATCGGAAGTGGTATTTTTCTTTACTTGGTCATGAGGAGAAAGGCATATGAGTAATAAAACAAAACTAGTGATTCTGTCTGTTTTAGCCATTGGATTAATTGCTACATTCTTATTCATCGATTTGGGTGGCAATTGGGATTATGTATTACCTAGAAGAGCGACAAAAATAGCAGCTATTGCTCTAACTGGAGCTGTAATTGCCTTTTCTACAATGATTTTTCAAACGATTACGAACAACCGTATTTTAACACCGAGTTTAATAGGTTTAGATTCTTTGTACTTGTTAATCCAAACCTTTATTATATTTGTTTTTGGTTCTACGAGTTTAGCTGCTGTTAACCCTAATCTGAACTTCGCTATATCAGTTGGTTTGATGATGGTGTTTGCGGCACTGCTATATAAAATTTTGTTTAAAAGTGGTAGAAATATTTATTTCTTATTATTAGTAGGGATTATTTTTGGGACATTTTTTGGTAGTTTGTCATCATTTATGCAAGTGCTAATTGATCCAAACGAGTTCTTTATTGTTCAGAACCAAATGTTTGCTAGCTTTAACAACGTAAATACAGATTTATTAACTGTCTCCTTTATCGTAATTATCATCGTAACGATTTATTTTTGGAGATTGATGAAGTACCTTGATGTGTTATCACTAGGTAAGGAACAGGCAATAAGCTTAGGCGTTGATTATGACTATGTTGTTAAAAGACTTTTAATCATTGTTGCTATTTTTATAAGTATCGCAACGGCTCTAGTCGGACCGATTACATTTTTAGGTTTATTAGTAGCAAACCTAGCACACGAGTTTTTCAAAACGTATAAACATAGTTATCTGATTATCGGTTCAATTTTAATTAGTATTGTTGCTTTAGTTGGTGGTCAGCTAATTGTAGAAAGAGTCTTTACCTTTTCGACAACATTAAGCGTAATTATTAATTTTGTCGGTGGCGTTTATTTTCTATACCTTTTGTTAAAGGAGAGTAAAGCATGGTAGTAGTTCAAGGAGTTTCAAAAAAGTATGCTAGTAAAAATGTAGTGGATAAGGTTTCTGTGGAAATTCCTAAAGGACAGATCACATCGTTTATCGGACCAAATGGTGCAGGTAAAAGTACATTGCTATCAATGGTTAGCCGTCTGATCACGCGGGATGAGGGTGAAATCTTAATTGACGACGAAGATGTAACTGCTAGCAAGAGTAAAGAGCTTGCTAAGAAAATAGCAATCTTGAAACAATCCAACCATGTGAATATCCGTTTGACGATAAGAGAATTAGTAAGCTTCGGTCGTTTCCCATATTCGCAAGGAAAGTTGACCAAGGAAGATATTAGACATATTGACCAAGCGATTGCTTACATGGAGTTAGGTGACATGGAAGGGAAGTTTCTGGATCAGTTAAGTGGTGGTCAGCTGCAGCGAGCCTATATCGCGATGGTGATCGCACAAGATACCGAGTACATACTACTCGATGAACCATTAAATAATCTTGATATGAGGCACTCTGTACAAATTATGAAAGTGCTTCGCCGTCTTGTTGACGAAACGGGTAAAACCGTTGTGATTGTTATTCATGATGTAAATTTTGCCTCGGTTTATTCCGATTATATTGTTGCTTTAAAAGATGGAAAAATTGTTAAAAAAGGAACGACAAATGAAATTATTGATCGGGCTGTATTGAAAGAAGTATATGACATGGACATTCAAATACAGGATATTGATCAGTGTAAAATTTGTTTATATTTTTCATAGCAATAAGAAGTATAAAATTTTGTGCATGTGTCTAGCTCCGAGCGCCAGAAACTAGCGAGACTAGCGAGACTTCCCTCGCCTCCGTACGATAAGTCAACATCGACTCCCTTCGGATCGTCGTGTTTCCTTTATCTCCTGCGGCTCAGTACAGTCCGTACGTTTCTAAGCGGCGCTCTGCGCTTTTCTTAAAGAAATACTAACTATAGTTTAAACATGGATAACGATAAACGATCATCACATATAAAATGCCGGATTATGGGATGTGGATGGGCCCAGAAACCATCCTGTATATCTGGTGAACATTAATATGTATATATGATCATTTATTATTATCTGTTTAAAAATATATTATAATGAGGTGCTTATTTATGAAAAAAAGGTTAGCGGTGCTGGCTTTTGTACTTATACTAGCGTTGTTTACTGCAGCTTGCGGTAACGGCGAGGATGTCGCAACAGCTGCAGATACTGAGGCGGAAACAATTACTGTTACGCATCAGCTTGGCGAAACGGATGTTCCAAAGAACCCTAAAAAGGTCGTTGTGTTTGATTTTGGTACATTAGATACATTGAATAAACTTGGTGTTGACGTGACTGCAGTTCCAAAGGAAAACTTACCTACGTATTTAGCTTCTTCTTATGAAGGAGAAGAATATGAGAATGCAGGCACACTATTTGAGCCTGATTTTGAAACATTAAGCGAAATTGATCCAGATTTAATCATCATTTCGGGCAGAACGTCAGAAGCATATGAAGATTTAAATGAATTAGCTCCAACAATTTTCATGGGTGTAGACACGACAAGATATATGGAATCATTTAAAGAAAATGCTACTTTGTTAGGTGAGATCTTCGGTAAAGAAGCTGAGGTAGAAGAAGAGCTTACAGCTATAGATACAGCAATTGAGGAGCTTAACACTACAGCAACGGAAAGTGGTAAAAATGGTTTAATTATTTTAACTAACGACGGTAGCCTTAGTGCATATGGACCTGGATCAAGATTCGGTGTCATTCATGATGTATTCGGGGTAACTGCAGCAGACGAAGAAATTGAAGCATCTACACATGGACAAAATGTTAGTTTTGAATATTTAGTAGAAAAAGATCCTGATTACTTGTTTGTGATTGATAGAAACCAAGTTGTTGGTGGAGAATACTCTGCAGCAAAAACGTTGGATAACGAATTAGTGAATGGTACAAAAGCGTGGCAAAATGAAGATGTTGTATACTTGAATCCAGATTATTGGTACCTATCTGGTGGCGGATTAATTTCCGTATCAGAAATGGTGAAAGAAGTTAGTGCTGGAGTAGAGTAATCGTAAAAAAATAAACGAGTGCATAGTAGATAGAGAAAAACGCCTGTTGAGTAATCAAACAGGCGTTTGCTCGTGTTTAAGATGCTACTGTACTTTTTGCTTTATCAAGACCACTTTTAATTAATAGAATATAAGGAATAAAAAAGCTGATAATAACACCGCTAAATAGTGCGTTTAATAATGTACCGATACCGATTGGACCATTAAATAAGAGTGCAATTAATACGAGTATGATACTAATAAGTGCTCTAGAATAAGTAACTGTCCATCCAGTTAGTTTAGAGATGATTAACATCGATCGATCCATTGGATTTGGTGCAAATTTAGATTGCAGATAGGTGGCAACTCCAATTCCGGTAAAAATCAGTCCTAATAGTAAGCAAATCCACTGGCCAACCCAGCTATCCGGTTCAATCCAATCACGAAATAAAAACACCCAACAGTCAATTCCTATGCCAGTGAATAGCGATGTGAGTAATGCAAAATATTCGGGGCGTTTTTTCTCTAATAACGCATTACACAGTACCATCGTAAGCCCGACGACAATTTCCCAGCTGCCAATCGTAAGTCCAACCGTACGATGCAAGCCGACAAGCAGGGCATCAAATGGGGATGTACCTAAACGAGATTGTATCGTTAGCGCTATTCCAAGTGTTAAAATCATGATGCCACAAAGATAAAAAAAGAATCCATTCTGTCTTAGGCGCATGTTCCCACTTCTTTCTTATAGTGCGTGTTCAAAAAGGTGACGAATTAGCAGCAAGAAGGTCGAGGCGGTGAAAGTCCCCGCGACCGCAGTGTAGGCTTTTCCGCTCGTGAGGTAAGGAAAAGTGATTTGCTTTTCCATAACCGGAAAGATGAACCAACTCTAGAGTTCGCCGCTGATCATTTGGCACCTTTTTGAACAACCTCTTATTATAATACCGTAACTACTATAACAAAGGCATGAAAGAAAAGATACCATTGCATTTGTGCTATTCCATTATCCGGGTTAACACGAGTCACTGGAAAATGATAGTAAATTTTTGTATGATATGTCTTAGAAGCAAAGCTGAAAATAGCGAATAGGAGTGAACGGATCATGGCTGATATTTACACCCCTTTCATTAAAAATGAGAGACAACAAATGTTGTTTAATAAAGCAGAGGCGCTCGCAGACAAGGCGCAAACGAGAGTATCAGAAACAGAAAAGGCTGCAGATTTTTCACTGGAAACACTAAAGGACTTGAAACAAGCAAATTACGTTTCGTTACCTTTACCAAAAAGTTATGGTGGGGAGGAGTTAAGTCTTTATGAGTTGTTGCTGCTGCAAGAGCGACTAGCAGTAGGTGACGGCTCTACCTCATTGTCGATTGGTTGGCATATGGGTATTGTGATGGAACAGAGTGAACGTGAAACTAGAACTTGGTCACAAGAAGCTTATGATCTTATTGCCAGCGAGATTGGTAAAAATAATAAAGTGATCAATACGTTAGCTACAGAACCAGCGACAGGCAGTCCGACAAGAGGTGGTATTCCACAAACAACTGCCAAAAAACAGGGCGAAGCATACGTGTTAAACGGTCGAAAATCGTTTGCTACGATGTCCAGTGTGCTCGACTATTATTTAATTACTGCCTTTGTCGAAGAGGAAGAAACGATTGGTACTTTTTTACTATCTAAAGGAACAGCAGGAGTGTCGATAGAACAAACGTGGGACACGCTTGGCATGCGGGGAACTGGTAGCAATGATGTTATATTAAAAGATGTATCGGTACCGTTAAACCATTTAGTAGAAGTAAATAGACAGAAAAAATCTAGTCCAAAAGGCTGGTTGTTACATATACCTGCGTGTTACTTAGGAATCGCTATAGCTGCTCGTAACGAAGCTGTTACATTTGCGAAAAATTATCAACCAAACAGCTTGGATACACCAATTGCCGAGGTTCCTCATATTAAACAAAAAATTGGCGAGATGGAATTAAAATTAATGCATGCGCGCTATTTTATGTATACGATCGCTGAAAAATGGGATCAACATCCAGATAGCAGAGGGGAACTAGCGCCTGAGCTTGCTGCTGTGAAGACTGTTGCAACGAACGCTGCCAATGAAGTAGTCGATTTGGCGATGCGTATAGCAGGAGGCAGAGGTCTTTCTAAAAAATTCCGATTTGAACAACTATATCGGGATGTAAGAGCGGGGTTACATAACCCACCGATGGATGACGCTGTAATTTCGATGCTTGCAAGTAAGGCTATAAACGAAGATATCTAAAAAATAGAGCAAATTAGCTAAACTTTGCAGTAGTGCTTGGGATCGTGCTATCACCCGTTCCGTCAGAATTGCTTAGTTTTTCAAATTGTAGAAAAGCGGATGAACACTATTTCGGAGAGGGTATAAGCACACTCTCAGGTTTCGTCGAATATTACTTCAATTATCAAGTTAATAAGCAACAATTATTATTTAAAGAGCGAAACGATAAAGGGCATAGACGCAATTTTGTCTATGCCCTTGCTATTGGAATAGGAAATTCAATAATAATTATTGTAAATAGGTAATATAATGGAAAAGCCTCGGGTAGCTTGAGCGTGAGTGCTTTTATTTGTTATGCATGCTTTGCAACTGGATACGTTTCAATCATCGCTTCTTCATATTCGCTGAGCAGCTTTTCGAAAATTTGATTCCAGGTTTGTTTTAGGGCATATTGTCGAGCGTGTATGCCCATCACTAATCTTTCTGCGTCATTTTGCAAAAGATGATCAATCGCTCCTACAAACCCTTCAATCTCACCAGGCTCACAAAGCATTCCTGTTTTTTTGTGTTCAACAATATGCTTTACACCGCCTGCGTTGGCTACGATTGCAGGCGTACCAGAAGCTAATGCCTCTAACACGACGTTACCAAACGTTTCTGATGAGGAAGGAAATACAAATGTATCAGAATTTGCGTAAACCTCAGCTAGTGCTTCTCCTTGTAAATAACCAGTAAAGGTCACATTTGCTGGAGCACTCTTGATCATGTCTTCCTTAGAAGGTCCGTCACCAACAATTATCCAATGAATTTGATTGGATAGGTGAGCTGGCAATGTGTTCATAATCGCAACTAGGGAATCCACATCTTTTTCAGGAGCAAGCCGACCTACATAACTCAGTATGAATTTTTCTTTAATATTGTATTTTTTCCTAATCGCATTGCCATCATAGCTTGGTTGAAACAGTGTTGCATCCACACCACGTCCCCATATTGATAAATTGGGGTAGCCTTGTGCTTTTAATTTTTGAAAGGTATCTAAGGAAGGAACAAATATTTTTTGCATTGATCGGTGAAACCAATCCAAATATTTGGCTAACGTTTTGGAGAATAACTGGAGATGATAATACGCCAAATACTTATCAAAATCGGTATGGTACGATCCAACCAACGGTATATTGTATTTTTGAGCATAATGAATGCCGCAAAGTCCAACATTGAAAGGAGTAGCTACGTGAATAATATCTGGCTGAAATTGCTTTAACTCAGCTTTTACCTGGAGCACGTTCGGGATAGAAAATCGGCATTCAGGATAAAGAAAGAATGGTAAGCTGGTAAGCTGATAAATTTGGCTGGAATACGATGCAACTTTACTTGTTTTCGGTGCAAATACCCGATATTCATGGCCATTAGCTTCAAGATAATCCGTAAAACGTTTCAATGTTTTAGCAACACCATTAACATCTGGAAAGTACGTGTCAGTAAAAATAGCGATCTTCACGTGATTCACTCCTCTAAGTGCAATTTCTTACTATTAGCTTACAAACTATAAATGTAAAAAACGACCACTTAAAAGTAAAAATTTTGTAAATAATAAAACATATCCTTTTTAAAAGGTATGCACAATTTTAATAAACAATCTCTGGAAAAGTATCTATTTGAAATTTAAGGTTGTTTTATAAAAGATTCTTGATTGTGCATATTAGAAGTAAAATGCGACGTAACGTAGTGCTCGTGATTTCCGCTCCAGGCAGTCGCTTTCCGCGGGCACGACTTCAGCTAACTCAGAAGCAGTGCGCTTCTGAGTGGATCTTCAGCCCGTGCTGTTCCCGCAGGAGTCGACTGCCTGGAGCTCCAATCACCCGACGTAAAGAATAATCCCGTTAGCAGCGAAGTGCATTTCCGGAGCGGTGCAAGCACTCTCCAAGTTACGACGCATATTAGCTAAATCACGTATCTAAAAGCACGAAAAATTCAATATAAAAAAACTTGTAGAGAAACACATCCTCTACAAGTGAACAGGTTAACCTGCCTTACTCTTTGTCACTGTTTGCATCCTTGTTAAGCTTTATATAATCCAGGCTATCATCTTCTTCTGCAAATTCTGTTTGCAGATTTCTTGTTGTGTAGTTTCGTACAACGTAAATATCATCATCCGTTTTAAGTACACGGTTTTGCATATATATGTGAAAAAGTGCCTCACTACAGCTAATTAGAATGGCCGCAATTAATGAGGCACTAACAATTCCAACCACACCTGTATCGAATACGATGCCACCTAATATCCAAACGGCTATAAATGAAAGCCCAAAATCAGCAATTGTAGCAATTAGATTTCCTAGCTTAGGTAAAATGAAGAGGTCACCAATTACATATGAAACGCCAGTAACTAGAACTGACATAATAATAATATTTGTGATCGAAGCATGATTGAAAATAGCTAATATTGATAATAAAGTGATTGCTATCACCAAAAACTTTAATAAGAATGCTTTGATATGCTTCACTGCATGTCCTCCTTTTAACTTTATTATTGGTTAAATGCTCATAAATTAATGCATAATCGGTAAGGTAAATTTTTGCACAAAAGGAAGGGAGTAAGTTGTTATATGGAATTATTTGTCCCAACTCAATCGTCGATATATATTCCGAAAACTTAGTATTACCAACAATAAAAGCGGTTACAAAATATCTGTCACAAATGTTTAAGGTCTGCTATAATAGAGGAAATTCGATAGTGCAGGGGAATTGCTTATGTTTAAAAAAATAATGTTAGCATCTGATGGTTCAGCACACGCGATTCGAGCAGCGGAAAAGGTAGTCGAGCTGGCATCGCATAATGTTCATGTAAAGGTTGATATTGTGTATGTGATCGACGGGAATAAATCGAAATCAGATGTGCTGCATCATTGGAACTCCTTTGACGTAGAAAGAAGTAGAAAAGAAAAATTGACTTTAACGGAACAAAAACTGAAGCACGCTAACATCAAATATGATATTAAAATTTTACATGGGGAGCCTGGACCTACGATTATTAAATATGCTAATGACGCACAAATTGACTTATGCGTGATAGGCAGTAGAGGGTTAAACAGGTTGCAAGAGATGGTCTTAGGAAGTGTTAGTCATAAGGTAGCAAAGCACGTGAAGTGTCCTGTATTAATCGTTAAATAACGAAGCGGCCACCTATGTGCGATTCAGGCGGCCGCTATTATTGCAAAATTTAAAATGGAAGCCGCGGGAAGCGACTAGCGTGATGTCCACCATAACTAGGATCCTACGCTTTTGATCTTATTGATTTTTATATTGCGGTTCTTGGCTTTCTATATATTGCATTCGTGCTTTTAAATTATCTAGCACCTGTTGTTGTTGATTTCCGAGTGTTTGAAACATCTGCTTTGCTGTTTGGTCCTGCGTCTCTAAGGCAAAGCTGTGTAAGCTAGCTAAAACACTTTCACAACTGGCAATAGCTTGCTGCATCTGTGTTCCGACAGTCACAAAAATCACCTCCTTTAGTTAATTATTCGTCCCCGGGTTGTACCCATAAGAGCCCTTCATTGTATCAACATCTTTTAACGATACAGATAAAAATCCTTGCTGGTTATATGTTGCTAAAGAAATTTGATTCAGTTCATGATCACCTACATTATAAGCTTGTAATTGGCTGATCAACCACTCATTAGAAAGCTCAAGATATTTTAAATTATGATGGATCACTTGCCCATCGATAATTAGTGGGATATCAATGAACGTTGGTGATGGTTTTACTTGGATATCAGACGCTTGCAACGGGCGCTTATCTGACGTAGGCAGGATACTAAAATTACCTGTAGTTTCCAAAGTCATCATGGCTATGTCAGTTACAGCCGAATAACCTTTTGTCCTTAACTGAGCAATTAACTCTTCAATAGTGAGCATCTCTTTCTTTAAAGCAGGATAATCAATAATTCCGTTTCGGATAAGTACAGTTGGACTAGGATTTAATATTTTTTTAAATCGATTGTGAAGTTGCAACTTAGAAAATAAATAGTAAATAACCGCAATAACAATTGCAAAATAAGCCGCTATCCACAGATTAGTACTAACAATTGGTTCAGAAATGACGGTTCCGAGCACTAGAACAGCTAATAAATCAAACAATGTCATTTCATTTACTGCTTTTTTTCCCATAAAGCGGAAAAGAACAAACCCTAAGCAAAAAATAATTATAGGTGTAAGCAAGTAGGAATAGATAATGTCCAAAATGAACCACCTCTAAAGAGAAGGTTTCCCTACTAGAGTTTTTTTATTAAATGATTAACCATAAGCTACGTGCATTCTTAATTACATACATACGAAACACTTGGTATGTCAAATAAAATAAAACTGGAAATAGTTTGAGCAATTAAAAAACCAGCTCGGTCGCTTGGACCAAACTGGTTTATGATTCCGTGTGATATTGTTTTTTTCTAAACACAAAATATTTCATAAAAATGAAGCTGGCGGATGAAGATAAAAACATCGCCGTTCCTTTTGAAATATTTTGCACCATTATATTTGGTAAATGAAACATGTTGATGGAATGAATTAACTCAATCATTCCGATAAAAACAATATTGCTGATCAGTAAAGCGATTACCGCTTGTATAATAAACAATCCGAATTCTTTATAATTTGAGTTTGCATTGTGACGAAACGTGTATTTTTTGTTCCATATATAACTATTAAGAATCGCCAACGTATAAGAAATTGTATTAAATATTATAAGCGTAGTCGGATTGTTTGTAGCCCAAAAGAACAGCAATAAATTCAGCGAAACTATGTCGACAACAGCATTCAGAATACCAATAAAGCTAAACTGAAGGATCTGCGTTCTCATTCTTTTAGCCATTGTATCGCTTCTCTTTCTAATTAAGATTATATGTAGTAGTTTAACAAAATAGCCTCTGGTCATACATTCTTTTTCCCGTCTAGCATACTTGTTAGCTTACTTAAATTCAAATATTGACCTAGTTATAAAAATAATCCCAAAATCACAAAAACACCAACCATGCTTAATAAAATAGAGCATGTTACATAGATCACAGCATCTCGGTATTTATGCTCGAGAACCATAGCTAGAAGCTCATTGCTAAAAGTTGAGAAAGTTGTGTACGATCCACAAAATCCCACACCTAGAAATAACCAGATGGAATAGAGGATTACATTTTTGTCATAAAGTACAAAAAGAGTGGCTAGCATTAGTGAACCTGTTAGGTTAGCTAACCATGTTCCGTAGGGCCTTAGTGGCTGTTTAAAATTTAGTTTTAATCCAACCATAAATCGAGCGATTGCACCGAGAAATCCACCAGCAGATACAAATAAAAAACTCATGATTTAGCAGTTTCCTTCCTTGTCGCTAATCGAAAACCTGCATAGCAGAAATAGAAGCCACCAACAATACTTAATAAAACATAACAAAATGCAAGGTATACATTCTCACTATATAGGCCCACCGTTTCTAATGAAAAAGTTGAGAACGTTGTAAGTGAACCGATGAAGCCTGTACTGATCGCCATTAAGATTGGCTGTGGGAGTTTATTATTCAAGAAAGCATGTCTGGCAAGGAAAGCAAGCAGAAAGCAACCAATCCAATTGACTAAAAGTGTTGGTAACGGTAAATTATTAGTCATTGGAATCAGCGCGATACTATATCGAACTGTCGCACCTAAAGCACCGCTGACTCCAATTAATATAATAAGCTGTTTTTCCATAAGTGGTCACCCTTTATAGTTGTTGGCATTCTGGGCAGCGCCCATAGATTTCGAACTTGTGATCTTCAATTGCAAAATTTAACAATTCCTCTTGAATATTATCCATTGGACAGCTTCTAATCTCTTTTGTTACACCACATTCACTACAAATAAAATGATGGTGGTGATGATGGTGGCATTTCATGCGAAAGTGTTTTTCACCGTTTAAATCAGTTGCTTCTAAAATGCCAATCTCATTAAACATGTGCAGATTTCTGTATATCGTATCAAAACTAATGCCCTCGTAATTAGGCTCCATAAATTCAATTAAGTCTTTTGCCGTGCGATAACGATCTTCCGATGAAAAAAAGTAAAGCATATCTCGCCGTTTATCTGTGTACTTGTAACCTTCTCTTTTTAAAAGATTTAACGCTTCCTCTACTTTCATTTAGGTCACCTTCTTTTTAGAAAAGTAATAGCTTAACCGTTTTACCCCAATAACGATTAATAAAATAAAAATAGACGTCATAACAATGGTACCGCCTGGGGGGATTTCTAAATAATACCCAGAAATTAATCCAGTAATGACAGAAATTTCTCCGAATAATATAGAAAAACCAATCGTTTGTTTAAATCCTTTTGCCAGTTTCATACTCGCAGCAACTGGCAGTGTCATGAGTGCAGATACTAATAAAACACCGACAATCCGAATCGAAGCCGCAATTACTAGTGCAGTAAGAACAATAAAAAGAAAATGAATTCGCTTGGCATGGATACCGGATACAACAGCATGTTCCTCGTCAAACGAGAGTAAAAATAACTCCTTATAAAATAATAATAACACGAGAACAACAATGATCGATATCACAATGATCGTCCACAGATCTTGACTGCTAACTGCGGATACTGATCCGAACAAGAAATTGAATAAATCTGTATTAAATCCATCCGCAACCGATATGAAAATAACGCTTAAACCAACACCGCCAGACAAAATAATCGGGATTGCTAATTCCTGGTAAGCGTTGTAAACCCGACGAAGCTGCTCTACAAATACTGAGGCGATTACAGAGAACCCCATGCCTGTATAGAAAGGGGTAATAAATCCGACCGCAAACTTTTTTTCAATTAATAGTCCGAAAGCAATACCTGCAAGCGTAACATGTGATAGTGCATCCGCGATTAGTGATAATCTTCTAACCACAATGAATGTGCCAAGAAATGGTGCAATGAAACCAATTAATAAACCGGTGTAAAAGGTGTTGCGTAAAAATTCGTACTCAAATAAGCTGGCAAGCATAGTATATCCTCCGATTAATGGTTATGTGTCACAACTTGTAATGGGTGTCCATAAAAGTGCGATAAGTCCGTTTCTGTTAACTTAACAAATTCAGATGGATGCCCGTGAAAATGTAAACTTTTGTTTAAACAGACAATATCACTAGCATGCTCCGTCATCGTACCGATATCGTGTGTAACGAGCAATAATGTAATTTGTCGATTATAATTAAGCTGATGCAGCAGATCGTAAAACTTTTTTACGTGCTCCGCGTCGACACCAACGGTAGGTTCATCTAATATGAGTAAATCTGGATCACTAACTAATGCGCGGGCGATAAAAACGCGTTGTTGTTGTCCACCCGATAGATCACCGATATTTTGGTGCAAATAGTCAAGCATACCTACTTGTTCAACGGCGGCTCTGACTTTTTGTTTGTGCAGCTTTGTGAAAAATCTAAAATAGCCCATTTTTGCGGTTAGTCCCATCGAAACTACCTCATTAACAGTTGCGGGAAAGCCGCTATTAAAGGCATTGGCCTTTTGTGACACAAAACCAATCCTGTTCCAGTCCTTAAACTGTGTAATAGGCGTATTGAAAAGTTCGATGGATCCGTGCTGTGGCTTAAGTATACCTAGTAGCAATTTAATTAGTGTCGTTTTTCCGCCACCATTGGGGCCAAGTAGACCGATAAAATCACCTTGTTTGATTTCTATATTTACGTTTTTTAACGCTATTTTATTTTCATATGAATAAGAAACACTGTTCATTGATACGATTGATTGTGACATAACAGCAATCTCCTTTTATTTAATACACCGATTCCATCCAAAATTCTCCTAGTAGACAATCATCATTTTACCTTAAGCATAGACTATTGTAAATAGGAATAGTTACGGTTTGTGTGTGTTTTTAGAAAGTAAAGGTGGTGTGAGGTAAGGCCGTTTGGGCTATGTAGTCAGGAAAGCTCTTATTTTGCACTGAAATTTCTGTTGGGCCATTGGTTGACAGGAGAGACCTTATGAACAAAAATATGTTATTGCGTAAAACAGCTAATATGCGTCGTAACGTAGTGCACGTGATTTCCGCTCCAGGCAGTCGCTTTCCGCGGGCACGGCTTCAGCTAACTCAGAAGCAAAATGCGCTTCTGAGTGGATCTTCAGCTCGCGCTTTTCCCGCTGGAGTCGACTGCCTGGAGCTCCAATCACCCCACATAAAGAGCAATCCCGTTAGCAGCGTAGGAAATCCACTTCGACTCCTGCGGGACTAGTGGCGTAAGTGAGACCCCGCAGAACGCAGTTCGAGGAGGCTCACTAGCCCCCCGCGGAAAGCGAAGTGGATTTCCGGAGCGGTGCAAGCACTCTCCAAATTACGACGGAGTTTACTTCAATCATGAAGTTGCAAAGCAACAAACTGTACAAAAAAAAGCCCTTTCTCATTAAAGCGAGAAAGGACACGATATATATGGTAAATATAGGGGGAATGGGTTAACTATTTACTACTCTAGTTAAGGCTACTTCTTGATCAATAGGTATATCCATCAGTTCGCCTAATGGTACATTAAGTGCAGAAGAGAGTCTACATAGGTTTACGATCGATACATTTCGTTTTCCTGTTTCAATCTCTGTATAATAGGAACGAGTAAACCCTGCTCTTTCAGCAAGTTCTTCTTGTGTAAACCCTTTTGATAGTCGATAAAATTTTAGTCGTTTTCCAATTCTTTTTAATAGAAATCTAGAATCTGCTTGTTTGGCTTTAGTTATCATGAAGTTCACTCCTATTTTTTTTATAAAAACATAAAAAAGCTACCACAAAGAGAGGTAGCTAATGTAACTAACCTCAGCAACTGGCTGACATAGTGTTGTACAAACACCTTAGTCCCTCTAGTTTTGCGTCACTATTTTTCAATAGCTTTGCCTTTGTTGAGTGTCCTATATTAAAAATGGATACACCGGAAACTTCAAAAATTATGTTAATAATTTTATTATATACGAAAACTTAAAATATTGGAAGTAATCTATAAGAATTCCTTTTCTGGAAATAAATTTTAGTGATAGAAACGAAAGAAAGTCCATGCGAACATGGACTTTCTTTCACTTAATGAGGCAATTGACTTGTGTAACCTGTGAATTGCTGAAACGATTGTTGTATTTTTTGTTGTTCCGCGCTCTCTAATGAATACCAACCATTTTTAAACATTAAGTTATACAAATTGCGTTGACAGTTTTGTGTTTCTTGAAAGATCGAAAGTATATCTTGATAAATCACTTGATTACTTGCCTCATTTAATGCTGTACTATAAGCATCAGTCATATATTTTTCTGTAGTTAAAATGTCATTAACAAAATCTCGATCATTCATTTGAGGTGTTTTTGGCACCTGTGTTTCTGGATTTTGTACTTTATTACTTTGTTGTTGATTCATCTTCATGCTCCTTTCTTAGTTTAATGGTTGTGGATTTTGATTTAAATGCTGCAATATTTTATTATAATGGGCCTGGTGCATATGGCATGCTTTTTCTAGTTCAGTTTTGATTTCAGGTATCGTACATTGCTGCGCAAAGAAATGTGCTTTCTTTGATGCATTCAAATTCCAGCTCAGCATATCAGTCAAATATAGCAAATCTTTCGTTGTCACAATATTAGGGGGCTGTGGCATCATATTTGCTTGATTTTGCATACCCATTGGTTGGTTTTGTTGTTGCATTCGAGAAACCTCCTTTTTCATTTTCGTTCTTAAAATTCCCTAGTGGTAGGAACTTATGCTTAAGCTATTTAGGGTTTTTGTGTTAAAATATTTACATTAAAAAATGATTGCGAAATGTCAGGAAATAATTTATAGTTAAAGGTAGTTTAGAAGTGATTTTTTGTGGCTATTTTTTTTATAAGTAAAATGAATGAGTATTCATTCAAGTTAAAGATGGGAGGATAAATAGTGACTCGAAAAATTAAACGTGCAGCTGTAATTGGATCTGGAGTAATGGGATCAGGGATTGCCGCACACTTGGCAAATGTAGGTATTAAGACACTGATGATTGACCTGATTCCCAAGCAATTGACTGACAAAGAAACCGAGCAAGGTTTGACTTTGTCTGATAAGAAAGTGAGAAATCGCCTAGCGTCTGCAAGTAAGCAGGCGTTAGTAAAGCAAAAACCGTCACCAATCACAAGTAAGCAGAGTCTAGATTTAATTGAAGTTGGCAACATCCAGGATGACATGGGTCGTATTGGTGAATGTGATTGGATTATTGAAGTGGTGGTCGAAAATCTTCAAGTGAAAAAACAGGTTTTGGCTGAAATTGATCAGTACAGAAAAAAAGGGAGTATCGTAAGTTCTAATACTTCCGGGATATCAATTGAAAGGATGGTTGAAGACTGTTCTGCAGATTTACAAAAGCACTTTCTAGGCACCCACTTTTTTAATCCACCACGATACTTAAAGCTTCTTGAAGTAATACCTACGAAATGGACAGATCAACACGTACTTGATGATGTTAGATTGATTGGCGAAGATGTCTTAGGTAAAGGTGTTGTCGAAGCAAAGGATACACCGAACTTTATAGCCAACCGAATTGGTACGTATGGTCTTCTCGTTACATTGAAGGAGATGATCGATCAAGGACTAAGTGTTGGTGAGGTCGATTCCATTACCGGCCCTTTAATTGGTAGACCGAAGAGTGCGACATTCAGAACACTAGATGTTGTTGGATTAGATACGTTTATTCATGTCGCTAATAATGTATTTGAACAAACCGATGGCGTTGAAAAACAAGCATTTCAAGTACCGACTATCATGACAAAGATGGCTGAATTAGGTTGGCTCGGTGAAAAAACAGGGCAAGGCTTTTATGTAAAAAAGAAGCAAAACGGAAAAAGTCATATTTATGAGTTGAATTTGGAAACGCTTGAATATGAAGAAAGAAAGAAATTAACAACAAATGCAACAGAATTGGCAAAACAAGCGAAGGGTACTAGCGGTAAAATGAAAGCGCTTTTATCTGTTGAAGGTGATCCTGCAAGTTCATTTACATGGGCAATTTTAAAGCAGTTACTCATTTATTCGGCAGAACACATACATGAAATTGCTGATGATATTGTTGCAGTTGATCGAGCAATGCGTTGGGGATTTGGGTGGGAACAGGGCCCATTTGAATTGTGGGACGCACTTGGTTTCCGAGCGACGTTGGATAGGATGCTAAAAGAAGGCGAAAACGTGCCTGCTTGGGTAACTGACATGGCTGTGAGTGGTGCAGAATCATTTTATAAAACAGAAAAAGACGCGGTGTCCCATTACGATAACGGTACTTATAAAGAGCAAGTAATCAACCCGAAAGTAATTAATTTAAAGGCAACGAAAGAAGCGCGTGGTGTGATTTTGCAAAACAAAGGGGCTTCACTCATAGATTTAGGTGATGGAGTCGCTTGCTTTGAATTCCAATCCAAAAGTAATGCAATCGGATTAGATATTATCCAATTGATTAATCAATCGATAGAAGAGGTTAATAAAAATTATCGAGGCATGGTGATTGGTAACCAAGGGAAGAATTTTTGCGTTGGCGCCAATATTGCAATGATGCTAATGGAAGCCCAAGATGGCAATTTTTTTGAAATTGACTTTGTCGTGCGTCAGTTCCAGCAAACGATGATGAATATTAAATACGCAGAAAAGCCGGTTGTCGTTGCGCCGTTCAATATGACTTTAGGTGGTGGTGCAGAGGTGTCGTTACCAGCGAGTGCACTGCAAGCACACCAGGAAGCATATATCGGTTTAGTAGAGTTCGGTGTTGGTCTTATTCCAGGTGGTGGTGGAAATAAAGAGCTGTACTTGAAGCAAATACGTAATCTGCCTCCAGGTGTTGATTTTGATTTGCAGAAGGTTGCCAATAACGTGTTTGAGACAATCGCAATGGCGAAAGTATCAACATCGGCACAGGAAGCTGTCGAAAACGGATTTTTAAATAAACAAGACGGTATTAGTGTGAATAAGGATCACTTAATTCATGATGCCAAGCAAAAGGTAATCTCTCTAAGTGAAGCGGGTTACCAAGCGCCTAGTCGCGAGCAAGTACCAGTAGTTGGAGAGCCAGGTTATGCAACGATGCTTTTAGGTGCTAAGTCACTAGCGATAGGAGGATACGCATCGGAGCACGATTTGAAAATAGCTGAAAAACTGGCATTTGTCTTGGCAGGGGGACGGATTAAGCAAGGTTCCTATGTTGATGAACAATACTTGTTGGATATTGAAAGAGAAGCGTTTTTAAGCTTAATTGGAGAGCCAAAAACCCAACAGCGCATGCAGCACATGCTCATGAAAGGGAAAGCATTACGAAATTAATAGCGTGAGGAGGCGGAAACATGAAAGAAGCAGTAATCGTTGCCGGTGCAAGAACGCCGGTTGGAAAAGCAAAGAAGGGATCGTTAGCTCATATTCGCCCAGATGACCTTGCTGCGCTAACTATTAAAGAAACGTTGAAAAGAGCCGGTGGATATAACGGACCAATCGATGATGTTGTTATCGGTTGTGCGATGCCGGAAGCAGAGCAGGGAATGAATATGGCGCGAAATATCGCTGGCTTGGCAGGACTTCCGATAACAGTTCCCGGTATTACGATCAACCGTTATTGTTCATCAGGATTACAATCAATTGCTTATGCAGCGGAACGGATTATGCTTGGTCATAGTGACACGATCATTGCCGGGGGAGCAGAATCGATGAGTCTAATTCCCATGGGCGGGCACGTGATTAAACCGAACTTGGATTTAGTACAACATGCACCAGGCTATTATATGTCGATGGGGCACACAGCTGAAGAAGTTGCCAACAGATTCGATATATCCAGACAGGATCAGGATGCTTTTGCAGCCCGCAGTCATCAACGAGCGGCGAAAGCACTTGAGTCAGGGAAATTCAATGATGAAATCGTCCCTGTCGAAGCAACTTTGCAAGCAGTTGGATCTGATCATAAAGTCTACGACGAGAAAATCTATCTAGATCAAGATGAGGGTGTCAGAAAAGATACAACTGCAGAGGTACTGTCCAAATTAAGGCCAGCTTTTGCTTTAAAAGGGTCGGTGACTGCAGGTAATTCATCGCAAATGAGTGATGGAGCTGCATCCGTATTAGTAATGGACCGGGAAAAAGCAGAGGCGGAGGGACTAACACCTTTGGTTAGGTTCCGATCGTTCGCGGTTGCGGGAGTTGAGCCGGAAATCATGGGTGTAGGCCCGGTTAAGGCCGTTCCTAAAGCATTAGAAATAGCTGGTTTATCGTTAAGCGATATTGGATTATTCGAATTAAACGAAGCATTTGCTTCACAGTCAATTAGAGTGATTCGTGAGCTCGGATTAGACGAAGAGATTGTCAATGTAAATGGTGGCGCAATCGCACTGGGCCATCCATTAGGCTGTACTGGAACGAAGCTAACGTTAAGCCTTATCCATGAAATGAAACGCAGAAATGTCCAATTCGGTGTTGTGACGATGTGTATTGGTGGTGGCATGGGAGCAGCGGGCGTATTTGAATTAATTTAACGATGCATGGAGGGGGAAAAACCCCATGGGATTGAGAATTCACTTATAAAAAGGAGCGATTGTAATGGGAGAAACGAAGGAGAAAGTGTTTAAAGGCGGCGCGTTTATTATCGAGGATTTAACTCCAGATGATATTATTACACCGGAGGATTTCACAGAAGAGCATTGGATGATTGCCAAAACAACAGAGGACTTCGTTGCAGGTGAGGTTTTGCCTAAGGTTGAAAACTTGGAGAATCACGAATTTGAGCACTCGGTTGCTTTGTTAAAGCAAGCTGGTGAGCTTGGCTTGTTAGGTGTAGATGTTCCTGAAGAATATGGTGGCTTAGGCTTGGATAAAATTAGTTCTTCGCTTATTACCGAAAAATTCTCCCGTGCTGGCGGATTTTCTGTCACACATGGTGCGCATGTTGGGATCGGCTCTTTACCTATCGTTTTTTTCGGAAATGAACAGCAAAAACAAAAATATTTACCACTGCTTGCAACTGGTGAAAAGTTAGCGGCATACGCGTTAACGGAGCCAGGTTCTGGTTCGGATGCACTTGGTGCAAAAACGAACGCCAAACTCAATGACGCAGGAACCCATTACATCTTAAATGGTGAAAAACAATGGATTACGAATGCTGCCTTTGCTGATGTGTTTATCGTATATGCACAAATCGATGGTGACAAGTTTACCGCGTTCATCGTGGAAAGAGATTTTCCTGGCGTTTCCACTGGTGCTGAAGAAAAGAAAATGGGAATTAAAAGTTCTTCTACACGTACAGTCATTTTCGATGATGCTGAAGTACCTGTAGAAAATGTGCTTGGTGAAATCGGAAGAGGTCATATTATTGCTTTTAATATTTTAAACGTAGGCCGATATAAACTAGCTGTTGGTGGCATTGGTGGCGCTAAATTAGCAATTGAATTATCATCCGCTTATGCGAATGGACGTAAACAGTTTAAAACGCCAATTGCTAAATTTTCGCTGATTCAAGAGAAACTTGGTACAATGGCTGCCAATACCTATGCAAATGAAAGTGCTGTATATCGTACAGTCGGTTTGTTTGAGCAACGGATGGGTAATCTTACAGATGAGGAATTAAAGGACGGTAAAGCAGTTGCAAAAGCAATCGCAGAATATCAAATCGAATGTTCGATCAACAAAGTTTTTGGTACTGAGCTAATGGATTATACGGCTGATGAAGCAGTGCAAATTCACGGTGGTTACGGATTTATGCAAGAATATGAAGTGGAAAGAATGTATCGTGATTCAAGAATTCAGCGTATATTTGAAGGGACAAATGAAATTAATCGACTGTTGATCACAGGTTCGCTTGTGAAAAAAGCGATGAAGGGTGAGTTGCCACTTCTCCAGCAGGCACAAGCGCTACAAGAGGAATTAATGATGCTAATGCCAGAAGATGTTGGCAATGCTCCGTTAGAGAAAGAAAAGTATATGCTGAAAAATGCCAAAAAGTTAGGGCTTATTGCTGCGGGTCTTGCAGCCCAAAAATTTGGAACAAAACTTGAGCAAGAACAAGAGCTGTTAGCTAACATTGCTGATGTTGTATCAGAGGTATACAACATGGAATCAGCTGTTTTACGAACAGAAAAAGCTATCACCAAATCTGGTGAAGATAAGAATAAGCAAAAACTGCTTTACACAGAAGTGTATGTGCAAGAGGCGTTTAATCGTATTGAAGGACATGTAAAAGAAACGATTGTAGCTTGTGAATCGGGTGATGCATTACGAATTACCTTGGCGGCTACTCGGAAATTAACACGTCATGATCCAACAAATGTGATAATTAAAAAACGTGAAATCGCTAAAGCAGTTCTAGAAGCAGAGAAATATGTACTATAAAATAATCAACATAAAATCCTTATCCTAATTGGATAGGGATTTTTTTGACAATACGGTCCGTTTAAATCAACACGGAATGGATAATATGATAAAATACGTTAGAAAGGGGGGAGTAATGGTGACAGTAACATTTTATTGGTATCCGAAATGTGGCACGTGTCAAAAGGCAAAAAAGTGGATGGATGAATCAAATGTACAATATAATGCTATTCATATTGTGGACGAAACTCCTTCTAAGGATCAACTTAAAGAAATGGTTGATAGAAGTAAATTGCCTATTAAAAAGTTTTTTAATACGAGCGGTCAAAAGTACCGAGAACTAAATGTAAAAGATAAGCTTAAAACAATGAGCGAAGAAGAAATGTTAGAGTTGTTAGCTTCAGACGGCATGCTAATTAAGCGACCCATCGTGACAGACGGTACAAAAGTAACTGTCGGTTTTAAAGAAGCTACATTCGAAGAGACATGGAAATAACATGATCCATACGAAATAAAAGCAGTTTTATCGCTTTTCCAAATGAAAGCGTGGAATTTTGCTTTTACATAATTAATCGAAAATTAATGGAGGTATTTAAGATGAGTTTACCTAAAGATTTACGTTATTCAGAAGAGCACGAATGGGTAAAAGTTGAAGGAGATAAGGTTAGAATTGGTATTACAGACCATGCTCAATCAGAGCTTGGTGATATTGTTTTCGTTGAACTACCAGAAGTAGGCGATCAAATCGAAACAGATGCGCCATTTGGTAGCGTAGAATCTGTGAAAACAGTTTCTGAGTTATATGCTCCAGTTAGTGGCAAAGTAATCGAAGTTAATGAGGAATTAGATGATAGTCCTGAATTTGTTAATGAATCACCATTTGACAAAGCATGGATGATTGTAGTTGAGCCTACGAATATGTCAGAAGTAGAAGAATTAATGACAGCAGAAGCATATCAAGAAATGGTTGAAGAAGACGAATAAGCAGGTTAACTAATCTTAATTTAAAATTGGTACATAAGATTGGCTTCTAGAATGGGCATGAATATAAGTTATAACTATATAATAATAGTATAGCTATTTATCCCTTGTTTTCTAACAAGGGATAAATACTACTGTGAAATGTATACCTATATTTATTTCAAGAGCAGGTGGTCGGCATGACGGATATGGAAAAGGTAATTATCGTTGAAGGACGGACCGATAAAAAGCAGATTGAAAAGCTTATTGAGGAGCCGGTAGAAATAATTTGTACCAATGGAACATTAGGGGTCGGAAGATTAGAAGAGTTAATCGTTGAGTATGACCTAGATAACAAAGATGTGTTTATTCTTGTTGATGAGGACGATGCGGGCCATAAATTACGTAAACAGCTTTCCATCGAGTTGCCTCATGCGGAGCATATTTATATTGATAAGGAGTTTAGAGAAGTAGCAGCTACTCCGGAATCAAAATTAGCTACGGCACTGCTTACATGTAGAATAATGATAAACCCATCGTATTTGTAATCTGAGGTGAAAAAAGGTTGGTTTGATGATTCAAATAACAAAGCATGCATTAGATTTTTGCTTGCGAAAAGATATCGCATTCATATTTATCCATACACCATTTTGTGGTACGTGTAAGCTTGCAAGAAAGATGCTGGTCACGGTTGAAGAAATGTGGGAACAGGACATCTTTTATGACTTAAATGCTGCGATGTTTCCAGATAAGATGAAGCAATTTCAAATAACGAGTGTTCCTTGTTTATTAATTTTACGCAAAGGAAAACCTGTCGACAAGATTTACGCAATAGAGTCCGTTACAAATATATATAATCAATTGCTTGTGTATAAAGATCAGATATAGTATCTGGTCTTATTTTTTTGCTGTTTGGGTAAAGTTTGTTGCTTTTAAACTTCGTAATTGAAGTGAAATGCGACGTAACGTAGTGCTCGTGATCTCCGCTCCAGGCAGTCGCTTTCAGCGGGCACAGCT